>NZ_JBFAGB010000013.1:0-226542 GCF_040639875.1 Actinomadura sp. NPDC023710 | reverse complement strand
CTGGTGGCGGGCGTGGTGTACGACCCGGTGCGCGACGACATGTTCACCGCGTCCCTCGACGGCGCCACCTGCAACGGCGAGCCGATCCGCAGCCGGGGCGCGACCCGCGACGAGACCGCGGTGCTCGTCACCGGCTACCCCAACGCGCGGGAGATGCATCGCCGCGGAGAGGAGTCGCTGCGGGACTTCGGTTCGCTGGTGGACGCGTTCGCCACCGTCCGCCGTCCGGGCAGCGCCGCCCTCACCCTCGCGCACGTCGCCGCCGGATGGGCGGACGTGGCGTACGGCACGTCCGTCAACGCGTGGGACGTCGCGGCGGCCGTGCTGCTGGTCAGGCAGGCCGGCGGCACCTACCTGCCGCTGGGCGGGGAACCCGGCGGCGACGACTGGAAGGCCCCCGGCTACCTCGCCTGCGTGGGCGGCTTCGACCTGGACGGCTCCGTCATCGCCGAGGTCGCGGGACTCGTGAACGCCGGTGAGCCGGCATGAGCGCCACCGAGCTGCGGACCGTCGACTGGATCGTCACCGACCTGGACGGGACCCTCGTCGGGCGCGACCTGCGGATCGTCGAGCCGAGCCTGGCCGCGCTGCGCCGCTTCATCGCCTCCGGCGGCACCGTCGTCATCGCCACCGGGCGCGGCGAGGAGGCCGCGCTGCCGTACTACCGGACGCTCGGCCTGACCACCCCCGCGATCCTGTACAACGGGGCGCGCGTGGTCGACCTCAGCACCGGCGCCGTCCTGCACCGGCGCTGCCTCGGCGTCGCCGCCTGGGCGAAGCTCACGCTGCAGTTCGCCGAGCTGCCCGCCGGGGTCTGGCCGGTCGCCTTCACCAACGGCCGCGCGCACACCGCGGGCTCCTCGCCCGCGCTGCGGGGGTACGCCCGCCGCGACGGGATCGAGCTCCAGCGGATCGGCTCGTGGGGCGACCTGCCGTTCGACGACATCGTCAAGGTCATGCTCATCTGCGACCGCCCCGAGCTGATGGATCCGACCGAGGAGGCGGTCTCGGCCGCCGTGTCCGGCGTCACCCTCGTCAGGTCCGAGAGCACCTACCTGGAGGTGCTGCCCACGGGCGCGACCAAGGGCACGGCGCTGCGCGAGCTGGCCGCGGCCCGGGGCGTGGCCCTGAGCGCCGTCGCGGCGATCGGCGACAACCCGAACGACCTGGACATGATCCAGGCCGCCGGTCTCGGCGCCGCCGTCGGGGACGGCGCCGAGACCGTCCGGGCCGCCGCCGACGTGGTGGTGGGCCCCTGCGCCGAGGGCGCCGTGGCCGACCTCGTGGCCCGCGTCCTGCCGTGATCCTGATCGTCGTCCCCACCAGGCGATGCTAGGCTAACGTACTAGTTCGTCCATTGGAGAGGGGCGCACGGTATGCGCAGGTCGATCGCGACCGTGTCGCTCAGCGGGTCGCTGGCCGACAAGCTGACGGCCATCGGGGCCGCAGGGTTCGACGGGGTCGAGATCTTCGAGAACGACCTTCTCGGCAGCGACATGAGCCCCGAGGACGTGCGCCGCAGGGCGGCGGACCTCGGGCTCACCATCGACCTCTATCAGCCCTTCCGCGACTTCGAGGCGGTGCCACCCGACGTCCTCGCGGCCGGGCTGCGGCGCGCGGAGCACAAGTTCGCCGTGATGGAGCGGCTCGGCGCCACGCGGCTGCTGGTCTGCTCGAACGTCTCCCCCACGGCGATCGACGACGACGTCCTCGCCGCCGAGCAGCTGAGGCTGCTCGCGGAGCGCGCCGCGGAGCACGGCGTCGACGTCGCCTACGAGGCGCTCGCCTGGGGGCGGCACGTCGACGACTACTTCCACGCCTGGCGGATCGTGCGCGCGGCCGACCACCCCAACCTCGGGCTGTGCCTGGACAGCTTCCACATCCTGGCCCGCGACGTCGACCCGTACGCGATCCGGACGATCCCGGGCGACAAGATCTTCTTCGTGCAGCTCGCGGACGCGCCGTCGCTGCCGATGGACGTCCTCTACTGGAGCCGGCACTACCGCTGCTTCCCCGGGCAGGGCGACCTCGACGTGGCGGGGCTCGTCGACCACGTCCTGCGGACCGGGTACGACGGCCCGCTGTCGCTGGAGGTCTTCAACGACATCTTCCGGCAGGCCGCCGCGATGCGCACCGCGCAGGACGCCATGCGGTCGCTCATCGCCCTGGAGGAGGTCGTCCAGCGGGCGGGCGACGCGCCGCGCCTGGGCGGAGCCCTTCCCCCTCCGCTCGCGCCGACCGGGTTCGCGTTCGCCGAGCTGGCCGCGCCGTCCGCCGGGCCGGTCGGCGAGCTGCTGGGCGCGCTGGGGTTCGTCCGCGGCGGGCGGCACGCCGGCAAGCCGGTGGAACTGTGGGAGCAGGGGGCCGCGCGCATCCTGGTGAACAGCGGGAGCGCGGAGGGCCAGGAAGGTCCCGCGCTCGCCGCCGTCGGGCTGGAGTCGCCCGACCCGGCGGCGTCGGTCAAGCGCGCCGAGGCGCTCCTGTCGCCCGTCCTGCCCCGCCTGCGCGGCCCGCGGGACGCGCCCCTGGACGCCGTCGCGGCCCCGGACGGGACCGAGGTGTTCTTCTGCCGCACCGCCCGGCCCGACCATTCCAGCTGGACCGACGACTTCTCGCGGGACCGCCGTCCCGCCGGTGAGGCGGCAGGCGAGATCACCCATATCGACCATGTGGCGCTGACCCAGCCCTGGCACCACTTCGACGAGGCGTCGCTGTTCTACCGGAGCGTCCTCGGGCTCCGGCCGCATGACAGCCTCGAACTGCCCGACCCCTACGGGCTGATGCGAAGCCGCGCGGTCTCCACCGAGGACGGCGGAGTGCGGGTGGCGCTCAACGTCGCCTATGTCGGGGCGCACGACGGCAGGTACGACCTGGCGTGGCAGCACGTGGCGCTGGCGAGCGCCGACATCGTGGCGACCGCGCGGCGGGCGCACGCGGCGGGGGCGGCGACGCTCGCCATTCCGGACAACTACTACGACGATCTCGAAGCCCGGTTCGACCTCGGCGCGGAACGGCACCGGCTGCTCCGGGAACTCGGACTGCTCTACGACCGGGACGAGCAGGGGGAGTTCCTGCATTTCTACACGGCGACGATCGGCCGGGTGTTCTTCGAGATCGTTCAGCGGCTGGGCGGCTACCGGGGATACGGCGCGGTCAACGCGCCGGTCCGGCTGGCCGCGCAGCACGCCCGGCGAACCCGCCGCGCGCCACAATAGGATCTGGTCCGTCAGCCACCACCTTGCGGAGTCACATGTCGACGCGGTCCGTCACACCCGCCTCGGGAGAGCGTCAGCGCGACGCCGACCGCACCCGGGCGGAGATCCTGGACGTCGCTCAGCGGGAATTCGCGCGGCACGGTTACGCCGGCGCCCGGGTGGACGACATGGCGGCGCTCATGCGCACCACCAAACGGATGATCTACTACTACTTCGGCGGCAAGGAAAAGCTGTACCTCGCCGTGCTGGAGAAGGCCTACGCCGAGGTCAGGAAGCTGGAATCGGCCATCGACGTGCGCCATCTGGCGCCGGTGGAGGCGATCCGGACGCTGGCGGAACTGACCTTCGACCACCACGAGGCGCATCCCGACTTCATCAAGCTCGTCAGCATCGAGAACATTCACCAGGCCGAGCACCTGCGCGAGTCGCGCATGCTCGCCGATCTCAGCGGGCCGGTCGCCGACCTCATCTCGCAGATCCTCGACGCCGGCCGCGCGAGCGGCGACTTCGTGGCCGAGGCGGACGCCGTCGACGTGCACATGATGATCAGTTCGTTCTGTTTCTTCCGGATCGCCAACCAGCACACGTTCGGCGTCCTGTTCGGCCGCGACATGACGGCGCCCGAACACCGGGCGCGTCACCGCGAGATGATCGGCGACATGGTCGTCGCCTATCTGACCGGAGCCGGACGCGGAGGACTCCGGGAGGGCGGGAACTAGCGGTCGCGAGATCGACGGTCAGCCGATCTCGTCCGGAAAGCATCGGCGGCCATGGCGGGGCTCACTGGGCGACGATCTTCCCGGTGCTCTGCGGGAAGACGGGGTCGTTGTAGCCGGTTCCTGGCGACCGTGGACGAGAGGACCCTGGAGCAGGGCGCCACGGGCAACATGAACCACCCGGGGCACGGCTCGTTCCACCCGGTGGCCGGGTGCCAGTACTACGACGGCGGACGCGCCTGGCTCACCACGCTCGGCCACGACGCCGAGGCGTTCACCGACGACGGCAGCGCCTTCGCCGGGGCGAAGGAGTTCCAGAGCCTGCTGCTCAACGGGATCGAGTCCGCGATGGGCGAGAAGCCCTTCTGCCGCTGACGCCCGGAGCACCGGCGCCCTGCGGCCGGCGGGCGGGAACAGGGGACCGCGCCTCATCGCCCGGAGGCGCGGTCCCCCGTGCCCACCCGCATCACAGGCCCAGGTAGATGCGGCGGACGCGGACGTCGTCGCGCAGTTCGCGTGAGGTGCCGGTCATGGCCACCTCCCCGTTCTCCATGACCACGCAGTCGCTCGTGGCCTCGAAGGTCAGCTTGGCGTTCTGCTCGACCAGCAGCAGGCTCAGCCCCTCCTCGCGCAGCCGCAGCAGCACGGCGAGGATGTCCTCCACGAGCTTCGGCGACAGCCCCATGGACGGCTCGTCCAGGAGGATCAGCCGCGGCCGGGCCATCAGCGCCCTGCCGACGGCCAGCATCTGCTGCTGCCCGCCGGACAGGGCGCCGGCGAGCCGGGACCGCATCTCCGCCAGCACCGGGAACAGCTCGTAGACCCCGGCGAGGGCCTCCCTGGTCCCGGTGTCGCGCCACGACCGGGCGTAGGCGCCGAGCATCAGGTTCTTCTCGACGGTGAGGCCGGGGAAGACGTGCCGCCCCTCGGGGACGTAGCCGATGCCGTGCCGGACGACGTCGCGCGCCCTGACCTTCGCCAGGTCGGTGTCCCCGAAGGTGACGCGGCCGCCGCTGCGCGGCACCAGCCCCATCAGCGCCTTGAGCGTGGAGGTCTTGCCCGCGCCGTTCGCGCCGATGATGCCCACCGACTGGCCGGGCTCGACGGTGAAGCCGATCGAGCTGACCGCGCAGACCCCTCCGTAGTGGACGGACAGGTCCTCCACCGTCAGGGTCGCGCCCTCCCTCCTCGGGGGCGTCTTCTCGTCCCGGGCTCCGGCGGAGGTCGTGTCGGCGTTCATGAGGTCACCTCGCTGGTGTCCGGAAGGGGCATCCCGGCCATGGCGGAGTCGCCGAGGTAGGCCTCGATCACCGCGTGGTCGGCGACCACCTCGGCGGGCGTGCCCTCGGCGATCACCGAGCCGCCGCCGAGCACGGTGACCCGCTCGCACAGCGACATCACCAGGCCCATGTTGTGCTCGATGAGCACGACGGTGACGCCGCTGTCGCGGATCGACCGGACGATCTCGGCGAGCTGGCGGACCTCCTCGCCGTTCAGCCCGGCCGCCGGCTCGTCGAGCAGCAGCAGGCGCGGCCCGGCCGCCATGGCGCGGGCGATCTCGATGCGCCGCTGGATGCCGTAGGGCAGCGAGCCCGGCGCGGCGCCGGCGAACCCGGTCAGCCCGAAGCGGTCGAGCAGCTCGTCCGCCCGCCGGTGCAGCCGGCGCTCCTGCCTCCAGACCCCGATGGGCCACAGCGCGTACCGCCAGATCGCCCGGGTGCGGGACCGGTCCAGCGCGACCAGGAGGTTGTCCCGGACGCTCAGCTCCCCGAACAGGCGCAGGTTCTGGAAGGTGCGGGCCACGCCCAGCATGGAGAGCCGGTACGGGCGCGAGCCCGACACGACCCGCCCGTCCATGAGCACCCGGCCGCCGGACGGCCTGTAGAAGCCGCTGATGACGTTGAACAGCGTCGTCTTCCCCGAGCCGTTCGGGCCGACGATGCCGCGGATCTCCCCGCGCCGCACCGTCAGCGAGACGTCCTTGAGCGCCTTGAGACCGCGGAAGTGCTTGGCGATCTCCCGGATCTCCAGCAGCGGTTCACCGCCCGGCCCGGTGCCGCTCGCGGCATCGGCGGCGTCCACCGGCTCGTACGGGCGGAACGGGCGCAGCACGGCGCGTTCGGCGGTCCGGCCCCGGCGGCGGTGCACCAGGGTCCTCACCCGCGCCGGGACCCCCGCGAGCCCCGTCGGCGCGAACACCACCATGAGGACCACGACGGCGCCGAAGCCGAGCTGGGCGTAGGTCGGGTGGTCGACGAGCTGCTCGCGCACGAGCGTCAGCCCGACCGCGCCTACGACGCAGCCGACGAGGCTCTGCCGTCCGCCGATCACCACCATGGCGAGCAGCAGGAACATGTTGGCGATGTTGAAGGTGTCGGGCGCGACGTAGCGGATGAGCCCGGCGTAGAGGATGCCGGCGAGACCGCCGAAGACGCTGGAGAGCATGAACGCGGTCATCCGCAGCAGCGGGATCTCCGCGCCGACGGCGCCGGCGGCCAGCGGGTCGTCCCGCATGGCCATCATCCTGCGGCCGAGCCCGGTCCGGACGACGAACAGCCCGAACGCCAGCGCGCCCGCGAACACCACCACTTCGAGGTAGTAGTACAGGTACTCGCTGGACAGGTCGACGCCGAACATCGGCGGGACGGGGATGGCGGAGATGCCCTCCGCGCCGCCGGCCAGCTCGGCGTTGGTCGTCCAGTTGATGAACCCCAGCGCGAGGCCGAGGGTGACGATGCCGAGGTAGTGCGACTGCATCCGCAGCGCCGGGATGCCGACCAGCAGTCCGATCAGGCCGGTGGCCACGAGCGCGATCAGAGCGGCGGGCCAGAACCCGAGTCCCTTGTCGGTGGTGAGGATCGCGGTGGCGTACGCGCTGACCCCGAAAAAGGCCACCTGGGCGAGGTTGATCTGGCCGGCGATCCCCATGGCGAGGCCCATGCCGATGGCCAGCAGCGCGAACACCAGCGCGATGTCGACGACATGGATGGCGTAGCCGCCGAGCTGGTACGGCAGCAGCCAGGCGACCAGGACGAGCGCGACGAGCGTCGCGAGCCCCGGGGTGCGGCGGTGGCGGAGAAGGGCGTTCATGCGCGGCTCACCGTCGTCTCGCCGAAGAGGCCGGTCGGCCGGATCATGATGGCCACGGTGAACACCAGGAACACCACCAGTTCGGAGTAGCCCTGGAAATGCCCCGCGGCGAACGAGTCGAGGATCCCGATGAGGAAGCCGCCGGCGATCGCCCCGGGCACGTTCCCGCAGCCGCCGAGCATGGCGGCGGCGAAGCCCTTGATCCCGATGGTCCCGCCCATCGTCGGGTTCACGTACAGCAGCGGGCCGACGAGCCCGCCGGCCAGCGCGGCGAGCCCGGCGCCGACGGCGAAGGCGATGGCGTTGCTGCGGCCGACGTGGATGCCGACCGCGGTGGCCGCCTCGTGGTCCATGGCGACCGCCTGCATGGCGGCGCCCATCTTCGTCCGCTGGAGGAAGCCGACGAGCAGCAGCACCGCGAGCGCCGCGATGAGCAGCACGACGAGGTCGTAGGTGCGCACGCGCAGCCCGAGGAACTCCAGCGGAGCGGCCTTGACCGGGGACGCGACGGCGCGGCCGGTGGCGCCCCAGATGAGCACCGCGACGGCCTGCAGGACCATCCCGAAGCCGATCGTGCCGATCAGCATCAGGGTGAAGTCCCTGTTCTCCAGCGGGCGCAGGACCCGCTCGATGAACAGGCCGATGAGCGCGGTGATCCCGATGGCCAGCGCCATGGCGAGCGCGAAGGGCAGCCTGCTGGACATGGAGAAGGTGGAGGCGGTGTAGGCGCCGATCATGAGCACGTCGGCGTGCGCGAAGTTGACCAGGCCCATGGTGCGGTAGACGAGGGAGAACCCCATGGCGACGAGGGCGTAGATCGCGCCGAGGCTCAGCCCGCCGATGAGTGTCTGGAGGAAGACCTGCATGGCTCTCTTTCTGACGCGGGCCGGCGGAGGGGCCGGCCGGGGACGGGGCGGGCGGCCGGGCACCGTGCTCGGTGCCGGCGTCCGGCCGCCGACGCCCGTCCGGTCGCCGGATCAGGTTCCGGCCTCGACGACCGTCCCGTTCTTCATGATCCCGATCGTGGTGGCCTTGATGCCGACCCCCGTCTCGTCGTAGGCGAAGTCGCCGAGCAGGCCCTGGTACCGCACCGCGCGGATCGCGTCGGCGAGCTTCCGCCCGGTCGCGACGCCGCTGTTCTTCAGTGCGGTGAGCAGGATCTGCGCTCCGTCGTAGGCCTTGGCGCCGTGCAGTTCGGCGTCCTCGCCGTAGGCGGCCTTGTAGGCGGCCGCGAACCTCTTGGACGCCTCGCTCACGTCGTTGCTGAGGTAGGGCGAGCTGACGATGGTCCCCTCGGCGTTCTTGACCCCGGCCGTGTCGCGGTACACCGGGGTGCCCTGCGGCGCCGCGCCGGCGAACGGCACGGTGATGCCGAGGTCGCGGGCCTGCTTGACGATCAGCCCGGACTCCACCTCCTCGGCGCCGAGGAAGACCACCTCCGGCGACCTCTGCCGGATCTTGGTGAGCTGTGCGCTGAAGTCCTTCTGGTCGGTGGTGACGACCTCGTCGGCGACGGGCTTGAGGCCCCGGTCCCCGAGCGCCTTGAGGAAGGCGTCGTGCTCGCCCTTGCCGTAGGACCCGTTGTTGCTGATCATCGCGATCTTCTTTATCTTCTTCTGATCGACGACGTACTTGGCCAGGGTCTCGTCGTAGGTCGTGCTCGTGGGTCCGTTGAGGAAGAGGAACGGGCTCTTCAGGGCCACCATGCCCGGCGACTGCCCGGAGGCGATGTTGGGGATCTCCGCCTGCCTGAGCGAGGGCGCCATGGCGATCGTGACGGCGCTCTCCGCGGTGCCGAGCATCGCGATGTACCCCTGGCTGTCGATCTTGCGGGCGAGGTTCGTCCCGACCGTGGGGTCGCCCTGGTCGTCGAAGACGGCCAGCTGGATCTTCCTGCCGTTGACGCCGCCCTTGGCGTTCCACTCGTCGACGGCGAGCTTGACGCCCTTGTGCTCCCACTTGCCGAGCGAGCTCAGCTGCCCGCTCTGGGCGTCAACGACGGCGATCTTGATCGGCCCGCTGCCGCCGGAGCCGGAGTCCTTCGACTCACCGGGGGCACCGCACGCCGCGGTCAGGCCCGCGGCGAGGACTCCGGCGGCCAGGGCGGTGACACGGAGTCTGGGGATGTTGAACATTGCTTCACCTCGGTGGGTGGCTGTCGGGGTGGGTGGGGGTCGGTCGGCTCAGATGGCGGGCAGCGCGGGGTGGCCGCTGCCGTCCGGGAAGACACCCTGGTAGATGTCGTTGATGTTCCAGTGCCCGGGTGTGGGCACGGGCTCGTTGACCATGGGCACGTCCAGGACCGCCGGGCGGCGCGCGCCGACGGCCGCGCGCAGCGCCGGCAGCAGTGCCTCCGGCGCGTCGATCCGGTGGCCGTCGGCTCCGCACGCCTCGGCGAAGGCGGCGAAGTCGGGGCTGTAGGGCCGGCCGTCCGGGTCGCGGAACTCGCAGCCGTAGCCCGCGCCGAAGTTGGCGGCCTGCAGGTCGGCGATCGTGCCGTGGGCGCGGTTGTTCATCACCACGAACACGACCGGCAGTCCCTGCTCGACCGCCATCGGGACGGCCGGCAGCTGGGCGCTCATGCCGCCGTCGCCGACCAGCGCGACCACGACCCTGCCGGGCGCGCCGATCTGCACGCCGACGGCCGCGGCGGGGCCGAAGCCCATGGTGGACGCGCCGCCGGGGGTGATGAAACGCCCCTCGGCGGGCAGCTCGTAGCACTGGGCCACGCCGTTCTTGTTCCAGCCGACGTCGGTGACCAGCACCGCGTCGGCCGGGAGCGCCTCCCGCAGGTCGGCGAGGATGCGCTCGGGCCGGAGCGGGAAGTCGGCGCCGCGGCCGCGCTCGCGGCTCTGCGCGAACAGATCGGAGCGGGCGGCGCGGATGCGCTCGCGCAGCTCCGGGCGCGCCACGGGCTCGGGCCGGACGGCCCGCACGGCCTCCTCGACCGCCTGGACGGCGAGGGTCACGTCCGCGACGGCGCCGATCTCCACCGGATAGTTGCGGCCGATCTCCGCCGGGTCGATGTCGATCTGGATGAGCCGGCCCGGCGCCGCGCCGTCCGCCGGGCCGGCGGCGCCGAGGTTCCAGGTGTGGCGGGGGTCCCACGAGCTGGCGTCGGTCTCGGCGAACCGGGTGGCGAGGGCGAGCACGACGTCGGCCGTGCGGGCGTAGTCGTTGGTGGTGCGCAGCCCCCAGAAGCCCGGCATGCCGAGCAGCAGCGGGTGGTCGTCCGGCACGGTGCCCTTGCCCATCAGCGAGTGGACCATGGGGACGTCGAGGTGTTCGGCGAGGGCGAGCAGGGCGCGGCGGCCGGTCTCGCCGCGCAGACCGCCGCCGAGGTAGATCAGCGGCCGTTCGGCATCGGCGAGCCGCACGGCGATCCGCTCGGCGACGTCGGCGGGCAGGGCGGGCGCCCCCTCGTGCGCCGGGAGCGGGTGCTCGGCCGGGGCGACGGGCCGTGAGAACAGGTCCATCGGCACGTTGAGCAGCACCGCACCGGGACGTCCGGAGGAGGCCGTCCAGAACGCCCGCTCAGTGAAGCGGGCGAGGTCCTCGGCGCGGTGGACGTGCCAGGCGCGCTTGACGAAGGGCCGGTAGACGGCGGTCTGGTCGGCGTCGGCGTGGAGGTTGACCTCCTGGTGCGGGTGCCGGCCGTGGTAGTAGGACGGGACGTCGCCGGCGATGGCGACCAGCGGCACCGAGTCCAGCGCGGCGGTGGCCACGCCGGTGACGGCGTTCATCATGCCCGGCCCGACGTGGACGAGCAGGACGCCCGGCCTGCCGGAGGCGCGGGCGTAGCCGTCGGCGGCGTGCGCCGCGGCCTGCTCGTGGCGCGCGATGACGAAGGTGATGGGGCTGCGGCTCAGCGCGTCCAGCAGGGCGATGTTGGTGTGGCCGCAGGTCCCGAAGACGTACTCCACGCCGTAGCCTTCGAGCTGCCGGACGAGCGCCTCCGCCGCGGACACCGACACGGCGCTGTCGTCACGGGGGTGGACGTCCACGGTCATGAGGCGTTCTCCTCGGTTCGGGGCAGGCTGATCCAGGTCTTGCCGGCGATGCCGGCCGCCCGCGCGAACGCCGCGGGCGCCTCGGCGAGCTCGAAGCGCTCGCGCAGCACCCTGCCGGGGTGCAGGTCGTGCTCGGCGAGCGTCGCGATCGTGCGGGGGAAGTCGGCCGGGTGGTCGTAGATGAGGCAGCCGCGCAGGGTCAGGCGGCGCTGCACGAGGGTGAAGGTGGAGAGGCGGGCGGGACGGCCGCCCTGCCCGACGGCGATGAGGGAGCCGCCCGGGGACGTGCGCTCCAGCGCCCGCTCGAACGCCTCCGGGGCGCCGGAGGTCTCGATCACCACCGGGAAGGTCGTCCCGGACGGCGGTTCGGAGGCGTCCTCGGCCCCGAGCTCCCGTGCCAGCGCCCGGCGCCCGGGGTGGGGCTCGACGACGAAAGGGACTCCCCCGGCATGCGTGACGGCCACCGAGACCAGCAGCCCCTGGGAGCCCGCGCCGACGACCAGGCACCGGTCCCCCGGAGCGAGGCCGCTCATGCGCACGGCGTTCAGCGCCACCGTGAACGGCTCCACGCAGACGACGTCGGTGTCGTCCCAGCCGTCCGGGACGGGCCAGGTGAAGCGGGCCGGGACGGCGACGCGCTCGGCCAGCAGACCCGGCTCGGAGATGCCGGCCGCCCGGCGGTTCCCGCAGCCCGCCGTGGCACCGGTCCGGCACGGCGCGCAACGCAGGCACGGATAGTTGGGTTCGACGACGACGCGCTGCCCGGGGAAACGGTCGGCGACCCGCTCGCCGGCGGCCACGACGACGCCGAACGCCTCGTGCCCGAGCACCCACGGCAGGGCGGGCACCGGGCGGTGGCCGGAGACGACCGCCAGGTCGGAGCCGCACAGCCCGACCCCGTGGACCGCGACGACGACCTCGTCCGGGCCGCAGGCCGGCTCGGGCCGGTCGTCCACGACCGCCACCGTCTCCGGCGCGAGGAGCGCGACCGCCTTCACGCGGCGCCCCACAGCGAGGTGCCGCGAAGCATCAGCGTCTTGACCACGGTGTAGTCCTCGATCATGCAGCGGGGCGACTCGCGCCCGAAGCCGGAGTCCTTGACGCCGCCGAAGGGCACGTGGTCCAGGCGGTAGTTGGACGAGCCGTTGACGACGAGCCCGCCGACCTCCAGCTCGCGCCAGGCCGTGACGATCCGGTCGAGGTCGCGGGTGAACAGGCCCGCCTGGAGGCCGTACCGGCTCTCGTTGCACTGCTCGACGACGCCGTCGAAGTCGTCGAACGGCATGACCGCGACCAGCGCGCCGAAGACCTCCTCGCGCACGAGCGAGGCGCCGGGCGGCGGATCGGCCACGACCGTCGGCAGGGCGGTGGCCCCCTCCCGCCGGCCGCCGAGGAGCACGCGCGCCCCCTGCTCGGCGGCCTCCGCACTCCAGCGCACCACCCGTTCGGCGGCGTCGTCGTCCACCATGGAGCCGACGTCGGTGCGCGGATCCAGCGGATCGCCCACGGTCAGCGACTCCACCTCGGCGGTGAACCCGTCCAGGAACTCCTCGAAGCGCGAGCGGTGGACGTAGACGCGCTGGACGGAGATGCAGCTCTGGCCGGAGTTGCTGTAGCCGGTGCGGGAGCAGATCCGGGCGGCCCCGGCGATGTCGGCGTCCTCGCACACGATCGTGGCGGCGTTCCCGCCCAGTTCCAGCACCAGGCGCTTGGCCCCGGCCGCCCTGGCGACCGCCGCCCCGGTGGCGGCGCTGCCGGTGAAGCTGATGACGGCGACCTCCTCCGCCGCGCACAGCTCGGCGCCGACCGCGCCGTCCCCGTGCAGCAGCTGGACGGCCTCCACGGGCATGCCCGCCTCGACCAGCAACGCGACGACGGCCGTGGAGACGGCGGGGGCCTGCGGCGGCGCCTTGACGATCGTGGTGTTGCCGGCGGCGAACGAGGCGCCCAGCTTGTGCGCGAGAAGGTTCGCCGGCGCGTTGAAGGGGGTGATGGCGAGCGCCACGCCCGCCGGGGCCCGGTAGGTGAAGGCGGTGTCGGCGACCCCGCGGGCCCACCCGGCGACCGGAAGGGTCTCTCCCCCGATCTGCCGCGCCTCGGCCGCGCAGACGGCGAACGTGTCGGCCACACGGTCGATCTCGCCCCGGCCGTCCTTGACGGGTTTGCCCAGCTCGAGGGCGAGAAGCCGGGCCAGGTCGTCGCGGTTGCCGGTGGCGGCGCGCGAGGCCCGCTCCAGCACGTCCGCCCGCGAGGCGGGCGCCAGCCGCGCCACGGTCCGGGCGTAGGCGCGCGCATGGCCACGGACGGCGGCGACCTCGGCGGGCCCGGCGGCCGGCGCCCGGCTGACCGTCGTGCGCAGATACGGTCCGACGCGCTCGCTCTGCGGACCGTCCGTACTCCACCGGCCCCCGATGAGGGCCGCCGCCTGTACCGGCCCGCCCTCCGCGGCCGCCGCGAGCACCGCTTCCAGCATCCGTTCCTCCTGATCCGCTAAGCGGTCTATTCGTGCCATCATGCGGACTTCGCGTTAACGTAGGGGCCACCGCCGGATGCCGGCAAGGGCCGCGATGGAGGAACTTGCGCGGCACGACTCGGCCACGGAGACTCGTGCACGGCGCTCCACCTCCACCGCTCGTAATGTTCGAACCAGTGAGTTAGTTATAGGTGACCGGGCTCACAAGGGGAAGGGCGCGCGGGAAAATCATCGCGAGATGACCCAGAAAGACCGACCGATGGTCCAACTAGACCGCTACATGGACCGCGTGTAACGTACGAACCGTCCCCCGCCCCAGGGGCGCGGTCTTCGCCGGTTCCGCGTCCCCTCGACGGCGGAAAACCCGGGACACTCGTGCTTCCACGTCCCGGACCAGAATCGGGGAGAACCAGTGAGCCCAGCGAAGAAGAACGGCGGCGACCAGGCGGCCGACGCCGGGGGCGTCCGCAGCGTCCAGCGCGCCGTCGAGATCATGTCCTTGCTCGGCGAGGAGCGCCCCGTCATCTCGATCCGCGAGATCGTCGAGGCGACCGGCCTGGCGAAGACGACGGTCATCCGGCTCGTCCAGACGCTGGAGCAGAACGGCCTGCTGTGGGCCGCCCCCAACGGCTACCTTCCCGGGCCCGGCCTGTGGCGATGGGCGCACCTCGCGCGCAGCAGCTGGGAGCTGCCGCCGGAGACCCGCAAGTTCATGCGGGACCTCGGCGCCCGCCGCCGCGAGACGGTGAACCTCTACATGGTCCGCGACATCTACCGGGTCTGCGTCGCGCAGCAGGAGAGCCCCCAGCCGCTCCGGCACGTCGTGCACATCGGCGACGAGCTGCCGCTCTGGGCGGGCGCGTCCTCCAAGGTCCTGCTGCGCGACGCCCCCGAGCCCCTCCTGCGCCGCGTCGCCGTCGCCTCCCCCTACGGCGAGGGCCACGTCAAGCGGCTGCGGGAGTGGATCGACGAGGCCGCCCACCGGGGCTGGGCCGACAGCCACGGCGAGCGCGAGGACGGCCTGTCCGCCGTCGCCGTCCCCGTCCTCGGACGGTCCGGCACGGTCGTCGCCGCCCTGTCGCTCAGCGGTCCCACGGTCCGCTTCCCCGAGGAGATCGTCGAGCAGTACGCCGCGGATCTGCGCCAGGTGGCGAAGGAGATGTCCGAACGCGGTTTCGACCACCCGCTCAGCCCCGCGCGCTGAACCCGCGCGGGGCCGGTTCCAAAGGAGCAACCGCATGCCAGAGCGACCGCTCAGCGGCGTCCGGGTCCTCGACCTGACCAACGTCCTGGCCGGACCGTACTGCAGCTACCAGCTGATGCTGCTCGGCGCCGAGGTCGTCAAGATCGAGGTGCCGGGGCAGGGCGACCTCGCCCGGCACCTCGGTCCGGACGCCGAGCTGAACCGGACCGGCATCGGCGCCTCGTTCCTGGCGCAGAACGCGGGCAAGAAGTCCGTCGAGACCGACCTCAAGGACGCCGCGGGCCGCGCCGAGTTCGAGGACATGGTCCGCGGCGCCGACGTGCTCCTGGAGAACTTCCGCGCCGGCGTCCTGGCCAGGCTCGGCTTCGGCTGGCCGCGGCTGCGCGAGCTGAACCCCCGGCTCGTCTACTGCGCCATCTCCGGCTTCGGGCAGACCGGCCCGATGAGCCAGGCCCCCGCCTACGACCAGATCATCCAGGGCCTCTCCGGGATGATGAGCATCACCGGGACCAGCGACACCGCCCCGCTCCGGATCGGCTTTCCCGTCTGCGACACCGTGGGCGGGCTCACCGCGGCCCTGCATATCTGCGCCGCCCTGGCGGGCCGCGACCGCACCGGAGAGGGAACGTTCCTCGACGTCTCCATGCTGGAGTCGGCGGTGTCCGCCATGGGCTGGGCGATCTCCAACTACCTCGTCAGCGGCGTCCCGCCCGAGCCCATGGGCACCCAGAACGCCACCGCCGCCCCCTCGGGCACCTTCGAGACCTCCGACGGTCCCCTCAACATCGCCGCCAACCGCCAGCGGCAGTTCGAGACACTGTGCGCCCTCATCGACCGGCGCGACCTCCTCGACGACCCGCGCTTCACCGACCGGGAGCAGCGCAAACTGCACCGCGACGAACTGACCGGCGAGCTCAACCTCGCCCTGCGCCGCCGCACCGCCCGCGAATGGGAGGGGATGCTCAGCACGGCCGGCGTCCCCGCCGCCCGCGTCACCACCGTCCCCCAGACGGTCGACCTGGACCAGCTCGACCACCGGGGCTTCTTCACCGAACTCCCGTTCCCCGACGACTCCGGACGCGTGTTCAAGGTCGTCGGCAGCGGCGTCCTGCACGACGGCGAACCGCTGCGCCCCACCGGCCCCCCGCCCCTGCTCGGCGAGCAGAACCCCGAGCGCGGTGCCCTGGCGGGCCGCTGGAACGGCCGGAACGCCGCCACCCCGTGACCGACCGTCGAGCGCAGGAGGCTCCCGTGAACGACATCGACCCGACGGGCGCCGTCGCGGAATGGTGGGCGACCGCCATCACCCGCATGGAACCCGGCGTCATCGAACTGCGCGGCCGCCCAGTCCAGGACCTCATCGGCACCACCGGCCTCACGTCCATGATCTGGCTGATGCTGCGCGGAGACCTCCCCGCCCCCCGGCAGGCGGCCCTGCTGGAGGCGGCGCTCGTCGCCGCCGTCGACCACGGCCCCCAAGCCCCCTCGATCGCCATCGCCCGCATGGCCGCCACCTGCGGCGTCGGCCTCAACAACGCCGTCGCCAGCGCCGTCAACACCCTCGGCGACACCCACGGCGGCGCGGGCGAACAGTGCGTCCGGCTCCTGGACGACGTCCTGCGGCGCGAGGCCGCCGGCCTCGACCTCCGCACGGCGACCGAGCAGACCATCGCCGCCTGGCCGCGCCACCTCCCGGGATTCGGCCACCGCTTCCATCCCCGCGACCCCCGCCGCGACCCGCTGATCGGCCTGGTCGAGGACGCCGTCCGCGACGGTGTCGTCCCCGGCGACCACCTCCGCGCCGGAACGTCGGTGGAGACCCTCCTCGCCGAGGGCCGCGACAGGCCCGTCCCGATGAACATCGACGGCGCCACCGCCATCATCTACGCCGAACTCGGATTTCCCGCCCCGCTCGCGCGCGGCCTGTTCGTCCTCAGCCGCAGCATCGGCATCCTCGCCCACGCCTGGGAGGAGACCCAGAGCGGCCGGCGCAACAAGGGCCCCATCCCCCGCACGATCCTCCCGGCGCAGCCTGGACGCACTGACACGGCCTGAAAGCCTCTTCAGGCATCGCCTCCCCATCGGGGCCCGCATACCGGGCGAAAGTCATCTCGTCTCCTTGCGGGAGCCCCGCCCGCGCCCGAACCATCGGCCTGGTCGCGCCTTTGTCCCCCGTGCGAGCTACCGGCGAATGTCCTCCGTGCGGGGAAGATCGCGGGGTCGCCGACTCCCTAGCGTTCGTCCTGGCCGAGCTGATCGGTCCGAGGAAGCCCGCGGAAGAAGTCTTGCAGAGGAGCCGGCATGCGGTCGTTGAAGCAACTCCTGCCCGTCGCAGCGGTCGCTTTCGTTGGCGGCCAGGGCCTCATGGCCGTCAAGGACAACGCACTTCTGAGCCTGGTCCTCGGTGTCGCGACGGCCGCGCTCGCCGTGTTGGTGTACGCCCGGATGGTGCGGTGGTCCGAGCGCCGCGCACCTGACGAGGTCGCCGCCGAAGGCGCCACCGCCCGTACCGTCCTGGGGACCCTGATCGGGTTCGGGTGGTTCGCGGCCGTCATCGGGAACATCGCCTTCCTCGACGGCTACCGGGTCGACGGCTTCGGGACGGCGACGGGCCCGGTCGGCCTGTTCGGCTTCATGGCCGCCGCCGCCGTGACGGAGGAACTGATGTTCCGCGGCGTCCTGTTCCGGGTCGTCGAGGAGCGCGCCGGCACGTGGACGGCGCTGGCGCTGACCAGCGTGCTGTTCGGCCTGTGGCACATGCTCAACCCGGACGCCACCGTGTGGGGCGCGGTCGCCATCGCGGTCTCGGCCGGCGGAACGCTCGCCGCCGTGTACGCCGCCACCCGCAACCTCTGGGTGCCGATCGGACTGCACTTCGGCTGGAACTTCGCCGAGGCCGGCGTCTTCGGCACCGAGGTGTCCGGCAATGGCAGGACGGAAGGGCTTCTGCGAGGCGTGACGTCCGGACCGGACCTGCTCACCGGCGGCCGGTTCGGGCCGGAGGCGAGCCCGTACACGGTCGTGTTCGGCGTGCTGCTGACGATCGCCTTCATGTGGCTGGCCCACAGGCGGGGCAACCTGGTTCCCCGGAGGCCCGGCGCCCGCGGGGCCGCGGCCGCTACCCTCGCCCAGTGATCGATCTGCGGCGGGCCGAGGCCCTGTGGCGGAGTCGGAACGTGATCGTCCGCGATCTCCCGCTCGCGCTCCTGCTCATCGTCATGTCGTTCCTGCCGGTGCTCCGCGGCCATGAGACGCATGTCGGCGAACTTCCGGCCCGTCCCTTCGACGCGCTGGCCATCGCGGCGCTCGCCCTCCACTGCCTCCCGCTCGCGGTGCGCCGGCGGTGGCCGGGCGCGTGCCTCGTCCTGGTGTCGCTCGGATTCGTCGTCGCGGAACTCCGCGGGTACCACATGGTCGCGGGTACCGCGTTGCCCATCGCGCTGATGAGCGCCGGCGCCCACCTGGAACGCCACCGGCGTATCACCGTGATCGTCCTGTCCGCCGCGTACGTGCCGCTGGCCGTCGCGCTCCACCGGCTCGGCGGGGCCGAGCATCTGGACGGGTACGTGATCTTCTACCTTGCGCTGGCCGTCGTCTGGGGCATCGGGTCCTGGCTGCGTTCCACCCGCACCGCCGAGGCCGAGCGCCGCCTCCGCATCGCCGAGGCCACCCGTGCCGCCGAACGCACCCGCATCGCCCGCGAGCTCCACGACGTCGTGACCCACCATGTGACGGCGATGGTCGTGCAGGCCGAGGCGGCACGGTACCTGACCGGCGCGCCCGATCGGCTCGACGCGACCCTGAACGCCGTCTCCGATACCGGACGGCGCGCCATCACCGACCTGCGGCATCTGCTCGACCTGCTCAACCCCGACCATGGCACCCCGCCCCGAGACGACGCCGGGACGGAGTCCACCGGCGACCTCCGCACCCTCGTGGAGCAGACGCGTAAGGCCGGGCAACCGGTGGAGTTCACCGAGGAGGGCGAGCCCGCCGAGTCCGCCGGCAGCGCCGAGCTGGTGGCGTACCGGGTCGTGCAGGAGGCCCTGACCAACGCCCTCAAGCACGCCCACGGCAACCGCACTTTCACCCGGGTGCGCTACGGCGAGAAGGAGATCATCGTGCAGGTCGGCACCGACGGTCCCGGAAAGCGGATCGGGACCCCCGGCGGGAGCGGGCGGGGCCTGGCCGGGCTCCGCGACCGGGTCGGCGCTCTCGGCGGCGAGTTCAGCGCGGGCGCGGAGGCCGGCGGCGGTTTCGTCGTGCGGGCGCGCATCCCGACGGGGAGCCCGTCGTGAGCGCACCCGTCCGGGTGCTGGTCTGCGACGACCAGGCGCTGATCCGCACCGGCTTCGCGACGATCATCGATGCCCAGCCCGACCTGGAGGTGGTGGGCGAGTGCGGGAACGGGCGGGCCGGGGTCGACCTCGCCCGCCGCCTGAACCCGGACATGGTGGTGATGGACGTCCGGATGCCGGTGCTCGACGGCATCGGAGCGACGCGCCTGCTGGCCGGCGCCGGGGTCGAGGACCCCGTCAAGGTGCTCGTGGTGACGACGTTCAACCTGGACGAGTACGTGTACGAGGCGCTGCGCGCGGGAGCGAGCGGGTTCCTGCTCAAGGACGCCCCACCGGCGCAGATCCTGCACGGCATCCGCACCGTCGCGGCCGGGGCCGCTCTGCTGGCGCCCGAGGTGACGCGGCAGCTCGTCGGCAGGTACGCGGCGCGGATCCGGCCCGCCCCCGGCACGGCGGACGACATCGCGCTGACCTCGCGCGAACTGGAGGTGTTGCGCCTCATCGCCAACGGCCTTTCCAACCGCGAGATCGCCGCGACTCTGGTCCTCAGCCAGGAGACCGTCAAGACCTACGTGTCGCGCATCCTCACCAAACTCGATCTGCGCGACCGCGTGCAGGCCGTCGTCTACGCCTACCGCAACGGCCTGGTCACCTGACCTTCCGCCGCTGGATCGGCTCGGCGCCTGGTCGCCACGGTGTCGTCGGCGCGACAGCGGCGCCGCGGCCATCCGCGAGGGACGGCTCGACGGGGTGGGTCGCTCGTGGTGTGCCGCTCACCGAGGGGACGCGTCGATCTGTACGCGGTGTCGGTCGTCGGAGAAGAGGAACGCCGCCAGTGCCCGTCCCTGTTCGTCGACGCCGGCGCGGTCGTCCCGGGAGAAGCGGCGCAGCGGGGTGACGATCAGGTCGCCGTCCTCGATGCCCCAGGTCGCGGCCACCCGGCCGTCGACCAGGACGACGCGGGCACCGGCGACCGACAGTCCGCGATGGGCGTCGTCGACGATTCGGCTGCGGTCGTGGTAGCCGAGGAGCGCGTTGTCGAAGGCGGGCAGGAAGCGCACGGGGGCGGGCGTGTCGGGATCGGGACGCGGTGCGTCGGGCAGGTCCAGCAGTTCCCGGCCTCGCTCGTCGCGGAAGGCGACCAGCTCCTCGCGTATCGCGGCGACCGCGGCGGGCAGGCCGGCGAGGCCGCACCAGGCGCGCAGGTCGGCCGTGGCGGCCGGTCCATACGCGGCCAGGTAGCGCCGGACGAGTGTCTGGCCGACCGGATCGGCACCCTCCCGGGCCGGGGGATCGATCTCGCGCCCCAGCCAGGAGGACAGCGGGACGTTGCGGACCCCCGCCTTCGTGCGCCACATCCCGCGCGGCGGCAGTTGCACCATCGGGACGAGGGCGGAAACCAGCATCTCGCCCAGCGCCCGCGGGCCCGGGTCCGGCCACCGGTCGGCGAGCGCCCGGCCGAGCTCGGGCATCGAGCGGGGCTCGCCGTCGGCCAGCACCGCCCGGCCCGCCGCGGCGAGCTCGTCGAGGTCCACTCCGGCGAGCTCGCCGCGGTAGGCCCCGAGCACCCGCTGCCGCAGCATGGGGTCGTGGCGGGCCCGCCAGGCCAGGGCGTCGTCGGCGGTGACGAGGTGGACGGTGCGACGCATGAGATGGGTCCGCACCACGCGCCGCCCCACCAGCAACTCGTCCAGCGTCGCCGGGGCGAACGTGCGCAGCCGCGACCAGAGCCCGACGAACGGTGCCTGCGGTTCCTGCGCCTGAAGGCCGCACAGGTGCGCGACGGCGTCGCGGACGGGCAGGTCGGCGCGTTCGAGCAACAGCTGCCGGGCGAGCGTGGCGCGGTTGAGGGCCCGGGTGCCCAACACGGTCGTCGGGCTCATGCCGCGGCGCGGGGGCCGATGAAGGCCGAGACCCGGATCCCTGCCCGGCCCAGACCGGTCGGCATTGCGCACGGGGTCGCCCACTGCGGGTCTCGGAAGTTCAGGCGGGTCACAGCGTTGACCGACATCCGGCTCCTCGTCTCTCGATCCATCTTGATCGGGCGGTGTCGCTCGGAGACGGCCTGCCCTGATCGATGAACAGCGTCGCAGGGATAGCGGCCAGGGCGTGACCGCTTCCCCGGTTCGTCTGCAGAGCCTCGCGCCGCCGCATGACGTCCTTCATGAAATCGCGGTCCCGGGGCCTCGGCCCCGGGACCAGTTGGGTCCGGTAGGGCCCGGTCGTAACCGACCGGGCCCTGCCGGACACGTGGGACCTCGCCCTCCCCTGGCCGGCAAGCCCTACACGCTCGGCAGCCGCAGATAGCGAATCGCCTGTTGAGGGGTGAGCGAGGTGGGAAGACCCAGAAGCTGCCGCTGCCAGACATCCACGTTCTCGCGCCATGTGCGATAGAAGGACAGGCAGCTCATCGGGGAGATCTCCAGGAGCCGCTTCTTCGCCTCGTCGAGGCGTCGCAGGATACGGTCGCGATCTGGAACCGGCTCATCCGTTCCGGGCGCAGTTCCGTGCAGGCGGCCCACCACCTCGTCGATGAAACGCGAGCGTTTCTTGATCGCGTCCATCCAGAAGTAGAGCGTGGAAACATCCGATCCGGAATGGAGCGCCCGGACCAGGCCTTCGGCGATGAGTTCGCCGAACTCCTCCGGTACGGCGCTCCGGCTGAACGGATCGTACGCCAGCTGACGCAGCCTGCCCGCGACGCCCGCCGAGCGAGCGGCGACCGCATCGTAGATGAACAGCCAGTCCTCATTGTAGATCGCGGGGAAGTACGCTTCCGCGCGACGCGTGTCGACGAGGAGTGCGTTACCCCCGATGAAGGTCGACTGCACTCCCCCGGAAACCCGGCTGGCGTGACACACGACCGAATTATCCGGGAATTCGGGAATCTGGAATCCGACCACCCGATACTGCCCGGTCAGAGCGGCGGCCCTCCTGATCAGGGATGGCTCCATGCCCCGGATGTCGTCGTCGAGGAAGAAGACCGTCCGCCATCCGCACATGCGGGCCATCAGCAGTCCGATATTCCTCTTCGTCGCGATGTCCGTATGCTTCTCGATCTCCCGCCGCTCGAAACCGAGCAGCGGGTGACCGTACTCCCGCGAGACTTCCAGATAAAGTGCGTTGGAGGGCAGGACACGGCCCATTCTGCCGAGCTCCCGTAGCTGTGCAGACGGGCTGCACAATAGGACGATCGTGCACTCCAGTGCTTTTGCCAAGTCGACCGCCGGCCCCACTGCCAGCGGAGTCATCGTGGGAACCACAATGGCGTCCACCGTTCCGGGGTCCGCCCCGTCAACGACCCTCGATAAGTCTGTTAACAGGTCGATGTGCGAACCTATATGGGACGCCTGGTCAGGTTGATCTGTACTCATCTTTCCTCCGTTTGCGTTCGTTCGCGACCTGGTCACGAACGGTCCGAGATCGAGATTGATCTGGACACTACGTACCGTCCGGGATGGAACCAGCAGGGCAACATGCCCACCGGAAACGGCGGTGCCGCAGAAATGGGGACCTGCGAGGCCGTCGCATCGGTCAGCGCGCGGAGCGTGCCGCCGGTCGCCGCTCCCGCAGGTGGTGCTGCTGCCGGACTGAAGCGCTGCCTGCTCTCTGCCCGGTCAGCGAGCAGGGCGGCATTGTGCGACTGCCCGGTTGTGGGGCTGTGCCATCAGTGTGGCGCGGGCTGTGACAGCAATTCGATCATGCTGAGGACATCAGACGTCGGGCGGACGTCGCCGAAGGTCCGATAGACGGTGTGCAGGGTGGCGTTGTGGTCCCGGTCGCGGCGTGCCGCGTTCGCGTCGGCGACCATGATGACCCGGTATCCGAGGGTGCTCGCATCGCGTGCAGAGGACTCGCAGCACACGTTGGTGACGGTGCCGGTGATCAGGACGGTGTCGATCTCGCGCTGCTCCAACAGATCCGGAAGCGGACAACGCCCCGGAAAGAAGGCGCTGGCCGCCGACTTCTCCACCAGCAGATCGTCGGCATGGACCACGAAGTCACGCCACAGGCGCTCGGTCATCGGCCCGGTGCCGCCGGAAGTCCGGTACATCTCGGCCGCTTCCGGTCCGAAGAACTCGTCGGCCACCGCGGTGCGCTCGCCCACCGCCGGCAGGACCCAGGCGACCGTACCGTCCGCGGCCCGGAGAGCCTCGGCCAGGCGGTGGATGTTGGGCACGATCCCCCGGCAGTAGGGGTTGTCGGACACGAAGAACGGCACCATGTCGATCACCACCAGGGCCGTACGGGCCGGAACGAGTTCCGTGAACGCGAAACGGCGGCCACGGCGGCGTTCCTGGCGGGCGTACTCCCGGGCCTCGATCCGCCACACGTGCCGCGCCTCGACCTCTGACGGCACGGCTTCTCCTCGATCTCCAGCACGCGGCCCGGAAGAACCACCGGGCGGACCGCCCCGGGCCCGGTCAGGCTCACGGTACCGATCGTGTGCGACCACCTAGGCTGCGGGCGTGAACTACAGCGAGTTCGAGGCGGACATTCTCCGACTGATCATCGAAGCCACCGACGACGACGTTCGTGTCTTCGGAGAGGAGACGGTCACTCGTCTGGTGCGGCCGGACTTGCTCCGCGGTGCGGCCGATGACGAACTCACCGAGGACGCCCGAGCGGCACTCACCACCGCCTGCGCGAACGTCCTGACGATCAGCGCCGCCGAACTGCGGGACGAACTCGCGACGATCCATGACGGCATCCTGGTCGATGAGGATCTGGACAACGGAGTCCTCACTGCCATCAGCGCGTTGGCGCACTGGCAGAGCTACCTGGAGCAGAACCGGCGCGGCGAGCTCTACGAACTCGCCATCCGCAGCATCGAGGATGTCGACCACGAGGTCTCCGCCGATCTGGACGACTTCCTCGCCACACCGGAGATGGCCGCCGAGTACGAGCGCATCCGCCGGCTTCTGGCCCCTGGCGCAGGGCATGGGCGCCGGAACCCACTGCACGTGGTCCAGGAATGATCTGGCCGCTCGCGTGCGCGGAGGGCAACGGGCGCAAACCGCCGGCCAGGCAGTAGCGCCTCCGCAGTGTGATTCCTCAACCGCCGTCTCCTAGCCGGGCGCGGGACGATCGGCAAAGACACCGTGCAGCATGCCCGTGGCCTGCCCGACCTCGATGAGGTAGCCGTCCGGGTCGCGCATGTAGCAGCGGATCTCCGCCTTGCGGTCCAGGGGCTCGGTCAGGAACTGCGCACCCTGGGCCGTGGCCGCGGCGTAGAACGCTTCGATGTCGGCCACCCGGACGTTGAGGAAAGTCGACACCGGATCGCCGGGCTCGGGCGGCCTGAGGATGACGTCGGGCTTGTCCGGTGTGGGGCCACCGCCGGGGTTCATGATGATCCAGGTGTTGGCCACCTGCACGATGGCGGGGTTCTCCTGGAGCACCACCGTGCCGCCTAGGACGTTCGCGTAGAACTCCCTGGAGACGGCTACGTCCCGGACGGTCAGGAAGTGCGTGAGCACGAGCCCCTGGCTCGGGGCCGGAAGATCGCCTTGGTCCGACATTCAGATTCCTCCGTGTCGCAGGTACTACCTCTGTCCCGAGCCGGCGGTGCGCCTCTTCCTCCGGGTGGCCCGGCCGTGGTCACCGCGCGGCGGCGACCTCGTAGGCACTGCGGAGGACTCCGACAGCCCGCGGTCCGGATCGTCCGCTGTGGCCACCGCCGTACGGCAAGAGGAATTTTCCATTCTCGCGGCCGGAGTACGCCGCACGCGGCCTATCGAGTAGTCGCCGAACCCGTCAAGTTCTGGCTAAGCGCAGGACAGGGCCGGGAGGTCATGGTCCACCACACACCGGCCGACCCGGCCGTCTTCACCCTGGACCGCGTGGCCGAACACCGCTCCCTGAGAACGGACGTCACGGTCATGCTGTGACATTCCTCAGGGGATGGACTCCGTGGCGGCGAGGGTCAGGGCGCCGGCCAGGGCCGCGCGGGCGCCCAGGGATGAGGACCGGACCTGGACCCGGTCGCTGATCGCGGGTTGGGCGAAGCGGCGCAGCGACTCGCGGATCCCCTCCAGGAGGGGGACGCCTCCCGTCGCGAGCTCGCCGCCGATGACGAGCATCGCCGGGTCCAGGGCGTTGCACAGGTCGGACAGGACGCGTCCGAGCCCGCGTCCCGCATCGGCGACGATCCGGGCCACCACCGGGTTGTCGACCAGGGCGTCCAGTGACAGGTCGTCGGGTCGTTCGGGGAGCGGGAGACCCGCCGCGATGAGCTGCCGCCACACCTCGCCGATCGACACCACCGACTCCAGGCAGCCGCGCTGGCCGCACCGGCACTGCGCCCCGCCCTCCTGGATCAGCGTGTGCCCGATCTCCCCGGACGCTCCGTACGCCCCGGTGTACCGCCGTCCCGCGAGGATCAGCCCGGCCCCGATGCCGTGGGACGCCTTGACATAGATCAGGTCGGACACGTTCCGTGCGGCCCCGTGCGTGTGCTCGGCCAGCGCGGCGAGCTCCGCGTCGTTCGCGATCACCACCTCGCCGCCGAGCCTGGCGGTGAGCTCCTCCCGCGGCCGGACCCCGGCCCAGCCCGCGAGGATCGTGGCCGACTGGATCCGGCCGGTCGCCTGGTTGATCGGCCCCGGGATCCCCGCCACCGTCCGCAGCACCGAACCGGCCCGGACTCCCGAACGGTCGAGCAGGCCGGCGACGAGGGCCCCCGCCTGGTCGAGCGCGTGGCCCGCCGAGCCGTCCACGTCGACGGGCACCCGGTCCTCGGCGACGACGTGCTGCGAGGTCGAGGCGAGGGCCGCGGAGACGTGCGTGTGCCCGAAGTCGATACCGACGAGATACCCCGGGGGGCGGTGCGGCGACAGCGGGGAGGACGGCCTGCCCCGGCCCGCCCGCTCGGCGGCCGGATGCTCGTGCACCAGGCCTTCGGCCAGCAGCCCCCGGACGATCCCCGCCACCGTGCTCGGCGCGAGCCCGGTCCGGCGGCTCAGTTCCTGCCGGGTCGCGGGGAAGGACTGGTTCAGCGCGTCGAGGATCGCGCGCCTGCTGCGTTCGATCCTCGGGTTCGGTGGGTTGGGCACGGGACGATGGTACCGAATTAGAGCGGTGAATACACAAAATAATGGACTTTAAGAGTGTTGACCATAGAGTTTCGCCCAACTTACGATCACCGGACCGTTTGTGGAGCGTTCCCGTCACCTCCACCACCCCCAGGGAGGCGCATATGGGCCGTGCAGGCACGAAGTGGCGAGGAAGACGGGCGGTGACGCTCGTCATGGCGGCGGCCCTCATGGCCCCGGGAGGGTTCGCGATCGCCCCGGCCCGAGCCGAAGCGCCCACACCCTCCGGCGGACTCGTCGAGGCCGCCGGAAAGGACGCTCGGGTCGTCCGGTCCCCGGACGGCGAGCTGCGGGTGGCGATCGCCACCGAGGACGGGCGGCTCACCTACAGCGTGAAGGAGCGCGGCAGGGTCCTCGTCGGCGCGTCCGGACTGGGCATGGATCTCGCGGGACGGCCCAGCCTCACCCGGGACATGTCCATCCAGTCCGTCGATCGGCGCACGATCGACGAGACGTGGAAACCCGTGTGGGGGACGTCCAGCAAGGTCAGGAACCACGCGAACGAGCTCACGGTCCACGCGGTGCAGGCCGGGACCGGGTTCAAGCTCGACCTGGTGTTCCGGGTCTTCGACGACGGGGTCGGGTTCCGCTACCACTTCCCCGGACAGCCGGGCCTCGGCGCCTACACCGTCACCGCCGAGCAGACGGAGTTCGCCTTCGAGCCCGCCGCGAGGAGCTGGTCGATCGCCGCGGGCACCAACTGGACCGCCGACGAGAAGCACTACCGCGACCTGCCCCTGTCCGGCGTCCCCACCGCGCAGACGCCCATCACCGCCTCGCCCGCCGCCGACTCCTACGTGGTGGTCCACGAGGCCGACCTGACCGACTACCCCAGCATGACGCTGAAGGCGGTGCCGGGACGGCCCGGGGCGTTCTCCAGCGACCTGATCAGCCTCCCCGACGGCACGAAGGCCAAGCTGAACGGCGAGTTCTCCACGCCCTGGCGCACCCTGACCACGGGCGAGCGCCCCGGCGACCTCGGCGAGTCCCATCTGGTCGAGAACCTCAACGACCCGTGCGCGATCTGCGACGACACGTCCTGGATCAAGCCCGCGACGTACGTCGGCGTCTGGTGGGAACTGCAACGGCGGGCCACCACCTGGAACGCCGGGCCGAACCACGGCGCGACCACCGCGCGGGTCAAGCAGTACATCGACCTGGCCAAGCGGGCGGGCGCCCGGTTCGTGCTGGCCGAGGGCTGGAACACCAACTCCGGCGGCTCGTGGACGGGCCAGGACTTCCTGACCCCGCAGGCCGACCTCGACCTCCCCGAGGTGCTGCGGTACGCCAAGGCCAACGGCGTCGGGTTCATCGCGCACAACGAGACCCGGGGCGACGTCGACCACTACGACCAGAACCTGGAGATGATCTTCTCCAGCTACGAGGCCCTGGGCATCCACTCGATCAAGACCGGCTATGCCACGAAGTACCTGCTCGGCGGGGTCAACCGCAGCCACTACGACCAGGAGGCCGTCCGGCACTACCAGCGGGTGGTCGACGCGGCGGCCCGGCACCACATCACGGTCGACGCCCATGAGGCGATCAAACCCACCGGCCTCGCGCGCACCTACCCGAACATGATGACGGGCGAGGGCGTCGCGGGCATGGAGCAGCACAACTACATGGGCGCCAACGGCAACCCGCCCGCGCAGGCCACGATCCTCCCCTTCACCCGGTTCATGGGAGGGCCCGCCGACTACACGCCCGGCGTCCTCAACGTCACCTGGGACCCGGCCCGCCTCGGGACCCGCGTCCAGACCACCTCGGCCGCGCAGCTCGCCCTGTATCCGACGTTCTTCAGCCCCATGCAGATGCTCGCGGACACCCCCGAGAACTACGCCGCCCATCCCGGATTCGCGTTCCTCAAGGACATGCCCGCCACGTGGGACGAGACCCGCGTGCTGGACAGCGTCATCGGGGACTACACCACGACGGCCCGGCGGAGCGGCGGGACCTGGTATCTCGGAGCGATCACCGACGAGAACGACCGGACCCTCCAGGTGCCGCTGTCGTTCCTGCCGTCCGGCCAGTTCGTGGCGGAGACCTACGCCGACGCCCAGGAGACCACCTGGAAGGGCGACCCGCTGCCCGTCGAGATCCGCAAGACGCTGGTCAGGTCCTCCACCCGGCTGTCCATGTCACTCGTCGGCGGCGGCGGTCAGGCGGTCAGACTCAGGCCCGCGACCGCCGAAGACCTCCGGGGCCTCTCCCGGTACGCCGCGCCACGTGCGGACTACGGCGCCGCCGAAGCCGTGCTGGACCAGGGCACCCAGCGGCTCACCGTGAAGGCTCCGCTCACCAACGAGGGCAGCACCGTGGCCGAATTCCAGGCCCGGGTGTTCCTCGACGGCCGCGCCGCCGGCGAGGCCCGGCGGGTCCGCGTGGCGGGCGGCGGAACCAGGACCGTCGAGTGGACGCTGCCCGCCTCCGAGGTGCCCGACGGGGACTTCCGGGTCGCGGTGGGCACGTCCGGCGCCGGTCCCGGCAAGCCGGTCCGGGTGGAGCAGACGCGTTCACTGCTCGACCTCGTCCGGGACCTGCGGCGGGCCGGCAAGCTGACGCCGTCGGCGGCGGCCGGCCTCCAGCCCGCGATCGTCAAGGGCGAGACCATGCTCCGCCAGGGCGACGTGACCGGCCGTCTCCTGGCCCTGCAGGACGTGCGGCTCGCCCTCTACGGTCTTCCTCTCGACGAGGTGGGCGCGCAGGCCCGCACCGCGATCGACGACCGGCTCACCGCCCGGCTCGGCGCACCGGAGGGGCTCCTCTCGCTCGCACTGAAGGTGCGGGTGGCGACCGACGAAGGCGCCGTCGACCCGGCCCTGTCCGGCAGGCTCGCCGCCGAGATCAAGGCCGCGGTCCACGCTGCGGCCGCGCGCGACGCGACGGGGATGAGGAAGGCCCTCGACCAGTTCAACGTCCTGGTCGAGGGCGCGCCGATCGCCCCGGACCTCGCGGCAGGCCTGCTGGCCGCGAGCAGGGCGCTCGCCGCCGAACCACGCACGATCGAGGCGGAGTCCGCGCAGTTCGTCAGCGGCGCGTGCCGGCGCACCGACCACACCGGCTACACCGGCACCGGCTTCGTGGCCTGCCTGAAGACCAAGGACAGCGGCCTGCGGTTCGATGCCCCGGTCAGCGCCGAGGGCCTCTACACGGTCAGCCTCCGCTACGCCAACGCCATGGGCTCGACGCGGACCATGACGCTGGCCGGCGGGGCGCAGCCCGTCCAACTTCAGTTCCCCGACCTTGCGTCCTGGGACACGTGGGCGGAGCTGCGGGCCGGCGTCCGTCTCGCCCCGGCCACGCCGCTGACCTTCGTCTACGGACCGAACGACAACGGCAACGTCAACCTGGACTCGATCACCATCGAACCCGAACTCGGGGCCGTCCACCGATAACCGCCGTCCTCTCCACCCCGGGGGCGCGGACACCCGCGAGCCCGGCCCGGATCGAGCGATCCTGGCCGGGCCGCGGTCGTGCCTCCGTTCAGCTCGCCGCGCCGAAATGCCTGGCGGCCTTGGCCCCGGCCGCGGTCGGGTCGCTGAAGAGGTTCAGACGAGTGGCCGGTCACAGATGAGAGCTCGTGGAGACGTCCGGCAGCCGGGCTGCGGCGTGGGCGAGGGGAATGGCTTCCTGCTCGATCCGGCGGAACGGCGTACGGCCCGCGGTCGCGACGGTGTCGTACGCGATCGTCTCGGCTTCGGTGAGGTGCGGCAGGATCGCCGAGGACGGCTTGATGGGGCGGCC
This sequence comes from Actinomadura sp. NPDC023710, assembly GCF_040639875.1. NCBI lineage: Bacteria > Bacillati > Actinomycetota > Actinomycetes > Streptosporangiales > Thermomonosporaceae > Actinomadura > Actinomadura sp. NPDC023710. Next base: position 196,698 of record NZ_JBFAGB010000013.1, on the reverse strand, counting down.
CGCCTTGTCATGGTTCAGCCCATGCTCGGCGTAGCGGTGCAGGTCGGCGGCGTCCATCAGGATCGAGGTGACCGGTTTCGGTGGCGCCTCGTCCGGTGCCGGCTCGGCCAGCGCGGCGCGGAACCGGTCGAGGATCGCGTATCCGTCCGCGTCGATGTCCCCCCAGTAGACGACGTGGTCCGCAGCACGGATCCAGGGCACGTTGGCGAGCAGGGCCGCGGCCGCCTTGCCGCCGCCCTCGACCACGATCGTGTCCCGCACCGGTGGGAACCAGAGCCGGGAGTCGCGGTTCTCGACGACGAGGACGATCCGCGGCCGGTAGGCGATGTCGTGCGTGTCGCCGGTGGTCCAGGCGTCATGCCTGCGGCGGCCCGACGCGGCGTGGTCGGGATCGACGTAGGTCAGGTGCAACACGGTCGGACGGGACCGGACCTCGGCCCGGACGTCGCGCCCGGCGACGTCGCGCAGCAACGCACCATGGGTGTCGAGCCACTTGGTGTGCATGCCGGGGATCGGGAGCTGACGCGCGGTCCACGCGCCCGCGTCCGGGTGCCGACGCAGCCAGGTCACCGCGCTGAGCAGCACTTCGGCGTCGTCGGCTCCGAGCGCGCAGGCGGCCCGGACGGTGGCCGGGGTGAGGACCGCGCCCGCGGACCGCAGCGACGACGCGAGCGTACGGGCGCGGGCGACGTCCACGACCAGCGGTCCGGTTCCGGAGACGAGGGCGACGGCGGCGTGCAGGTCCACGACCAGCGTGCTGGGGTAGTCGTCCGTCACGCCCTGGACGGACACCGGCTTGCGGACGATCACGACGCCCGCCGGGTGCCGGTCGGCGAACCGCCGCCAGCGCATGTGCCACTCGTGCCAGGCCGCGTGCCCGATCCGCGCCACCGCACTTCCGGTCGACACGCCGGGACGGAGCGGGACGGAGAACGTGACCGGGTCGCCTGCGCCGAGGTCGGCGCACACGGCCTCCGCCCACTTCTGGTGGACCTTGCGACGGAGTGACTCGACCGCGTCGGCCGGGGTGATCAGTCGGGAGGTCACGCCTCGGGTACCGCGACGATGGGTTTCGCCCACGACCGCCCCTCGGCGTTCTTGAGGATCAGGTATTCCGCGTCCACATGGGGTTCGATCGCGCTGTGCTTGTCGTTGGGGGCGCCGATGACGAGCTGGAAGCCCAGCCCGCGCCATGCGCCGATGGCTCGGCCGGTGAAGTGCGCGTCCGCCTTGATCAGCGCCTCGTCGAGGAAGACGGGGGCGTAGCGGGGACGTTCGGCGCCCGCGTCGCCCAGCTGGTAGCGCAGCGCGGCGCCGACGATGAACGCCACCAGTTCCTGCGACTCGCCGCCGGACTTCTCCCCGATGTGGTCGTAGACCGCGACGTGCTCTCCGGCGAGGTCGCACTTCTCCGCGCTGATCCGGACGTGGTTGCGCACGTCGACCAGGTCGGCGAAGTCGGGCGCGGTGCGGCGGATGCGGTCGATCACCTTGGCCATCCGGTGGTAGGCGCGTTCCCGGTCGGCGTCCGTGGCCGCCTTGTCGATGACGGCGCGCACGTCGCGCAGCTCCTTGCGGAACCGGGCGCGCACCGCGGAGTGGCTTTCCTGCGGGTCGATGCGCAACCGGTGGCCGTCGTCGGCGAACGGCAGCTCCGCGAGGATGCGGTTGACCGGGTCGATCCGGTCGCGGATCTCCCGGACGGCGGCGGCGAGCTCGCTGTCCAGGCTGGTCAGGTCGTTGCCGGAGAGTTTGAGGAGGCTGTCGCGCCACTCGGTCTCCAGCTCGTGCAGGCCGCTGGTCTCCAGATCGGTGAGCAGGCGGTCGAAGTCGCGGTAGGAGGCGTCCGGTTCGGTGCCGAGGTTCGGGTTCGGCCAGCGCTCGACGAACGTCGAGAACGTCTCGTGCAGCGCCCTCCGCGACCGGCTGATCGATTCCTCCGCCGACTTTCGATCGTCGTGCATCCGTTCGACGCCGCGGCGGTGCGCGGCGTCGAACTCGGCCAGCGCCTTCGCCGGGTCGGCGCCGTCCGGGGCGTCGTCGAACAGCGCCGCCAGGTACTCCCGGTGTTCCCGGCTCACCTCGGCACCGGTCGCCGCGGCGGTGTCGAGCACCCGCTGGGCGCCGTCCACCTCCTCCACGGTCGATTCCCAGGCCTTGCCGAGACGCTCCACCTCGCTCTTCTGTCCGCCGATGCGCTCGGTCAGCTTGGTGACCTTCCGCCTGAGCTCCTCCGCTTCCCCCTGCAGCCGGTCGATCTCCGGATTGCCGGCGCGAACCTCGGTGATGACCTGCTTCCAGCGCTCCCGTTCGGCGGTGACGGACTCGACGTCCACCTGGTCCCAGGACAGTTCGGTCAGGGCCTGGTAGGCGGTGCGTCTCTCCTCGAACGAGTTGAGGTCCTGCTCCGCCTTCGTCGCCCGTGCGGCGGCGTCGTCATGACGTTCGAGGGCGTGGCCGATCCGGGTGTCGAGGTCGGCGAGCAGGCTGGTGTTGGTGAATCCCAGCAGGTTGGCCCGTCCGTGACCGCCGTGCGCGCCCCGGCCGCCCTGCGATGTCTGGCCGGTGATGGTGAGCGCCTTGGAGTACTGCACCAACAGTTTGGGCGTCTCGACGCAGACGAAGTCGAACCCGCGGGCGAGTTCGCTCTTGAGCCAGGCGGTGAACGGCGACGGCCGGTAGTCGAGCCGGCCGGGGAGCGTCTTGTCGTTCAGCCCGACCTCGTCGCGCATGCCGGTGCGGACGCCTTCGAACTGGATGCGCCGCGCGACGGGCACCGTGTTGATCGCCTCGCGGAACGCACCCAGCCGGCCGATGTCGATCAGCATCCGGGTGGCGAACCCGCCGAGCGCCAGGTTGAACGCCTCCCGCCACGGTTCGAACTCCGTGCGCACCTCGATGAGCTCACCGACGAACGGCAGGTCGTCCGGGGTGATCCCGGCGGCGTCGGCCAGCAGGTCACGGGCGGCGTGCAGGGCGGTGGGGATGTTGCCGCGGCGGGCCTTGACCGCGTCGTGCTCGGCGCGCAACCCGGCCAGGTCGCGTTCGGCGGCCGAGCGCTCCGCGGCCGCCGCGGCGAACTCGTTCTGGGCGGTCCTCCTGGCGTCGGTGTCGGCCAGCGCCTTGTGCGCGGTGTCGACCAGAGCGGCGAAGTCCCGGCCGGTCGCCACGGTGGCGCCGACGGTGTCGAGGACCCGGTCCAGTCGCTTCCGTGCGCGTTCGACATCGGCCAGCCGCTGTTCCACCCCACGGATCTCCCGGAGCGCGGTGTCCAGCCGGTCGCCGCCGGAAGCGCGCAGGATGTCGAGCACCGCGTCCCGCCGGGACTCCGCCGCCTTGATCAGTGTGGCCGTCTCCCGGACGTCCTCCTCGGCCCGGCGGCGCCGTCCGGTCAGGTCCGACTCGGCCGCGCGCAGCAGGTCGAGCCGGCGTTCGTGCCGCCACAGCGCCGCGGGGGACGCCGGGTCGGTGAACGATCCGACGGCCTCGATCACCTGCAACCGTGTCACCGCGCTGTCGATGGCTTCCCGGTGGTCGCGGATGGGGGTCAGCGCCCGCACCTGACGGCGGGCGGTGATCATTCGGTCCCGCGTGCCGGACAGCTCGTCGAACTGCTGCACCACCTCGTCCGCCGTGGCCAGGGTGGGCGGCTCCTCCAGGACCATCGTCTTGTACAGCGCGTCGACGGTGGTGATCTGCTGGCCGGCCTGGATCCTGCCGAGCAGCCCGACCGCCTTGTGCCCGTCCCCGGCGGCGCCGATGCCCAGCGCGGTGTGCAGCCGGGCCGTGAAATCCCGGTCGGTGTCGAAGCAGGTCACGCCTGTCGCGGTGACCGCGGCGCGGGCGAGCCTGCTGCCCGCGGGGCCGTCCAGCTCGCGCAGGTCGTAGACGTCGTCGACGGTGGCGCGGACCGCGACGACGTCGTCGAGGGTGCGCGCGGTCGACGGCACGTACCAGGCCCGGAGCGCGGTGAACACCGCGCCGCTCCGGTCGGCCCAGGTCATCGCGATCGCCGACCAGGTGTCGCGGCCGTCCCCGCGCAGCACCCGCTGCCTCGTCTCACCGCCCGCCCGTGACTCGTCGAGCTTCCCGCGCGCGTAGGAGAGGATGTTGCGCTGGTCCTTGCCCCGGGGCCGGCCGACCACCCCGCCGTTGGACGCCCCGTTGAACGGCGTGGTGTGCGGCATCAGCAACGCGATGTAGGAGTCCATCAGCGTCGACTTGCCCGACCCGGAACCGCCGCTGAGCAGGGTCGCGCCGGGCGCGTACCGGACGCGGTGGTACCCGTCGTATCCACCCCAGTTGACCAGCTGCAGATCCCGCGCCACCCACTGCTGCCCCCGCGACGCCGCCGGGATCAACCCGAACAGCGTGTCGATCATGCTCATGGCGCGACCTCGTTCTGCTCCCGCAGCCACTGGTTCAGCTCGGTGAGCTTCTCGGTGCTCAGCACGACCTCGACCAGCGGCGTGATCCGGTACCGGCCCGCGGACTCCTCCGCGAGCAGGCCCTCGGTGACCAGCCGCTGCACCGCGTTGCGGATCTCGCGCTGGCCGCGGGCGAGGTTGTGGTCGTCTGGATCGAAATAGGTCAGCACGGTCTGTTCCAGCTCTTCGATGTCGACCCGCGCGGACGTCTCGCCCGTGCCGCGTTCCCGCTGGAAGACGGTCCGCAGGTGGACCAGCACCAGGGTCTCGGCGCGGTTGTAGGGGTCGTCCTTCAGCAGGATCGGGACGTCCAGTTCCCCCGACCGCACCTGCTGCTTGTAGGCGATGCCCCGGTCGTGGTCGACCACGAGCCGGACGAACAGGTCGTGCAACCGCGACTCGATGATCTGCTGGTTCTCCAGCAGCGTGCGCCACTGTGCCGGGTTCTTCTCGGCCAGCAGGAACCTGCGTTGCAGCAGCCGGACCAGCACCCGCCGCACGTCCACCTCCAGCGTGCCCGTGTCACCGGCGAACAGTTCGGTCGGGTCGTCCTCCATCGGGACCGGCTCGATGAAGCCGGCCTCCTCGCCGGTCGACCAGCCGTCGTCCACCCCGTCCGGTTCACTCATCGTCGTTTCCCGGCCTCTCGTCAGCGGCGCGGGCCGGCGCCGGGTTCGCCGCCAGCACGCCGCCGAACGCGAGCCGTCGCCGGGTCCGGTCGGGACGGACCACGTCGACCACCGCGACCTCGGCCGTGTCGGTCATTCCGAAGTCATGCGCGATCTCCAGCAGGCCGAGCAGATCCACCGGCCGCCGTATCCGCTCGGCCGCCGCGCGGAAGGCGGCCGCGACGTCGACGCCGTCCGCGTCGCCCGCGAACGCCGCCAGATGCGCGCGCAGTTCGGCGTACTGCGGACCGCCCCATGCCCGCGTGTCCGCGGCCGGCACGTCCTCCGCCTCGTCCCATTCCCGCAGCGGCGTGGGCGGCTGGGGCGGCCGCGGGTCGCTCATGGTCTGCCGCAACTGCCCGACGTCGGCCACCGGAAGGCGGCGCAGCGGGGCGACGGCCGTGCCGCGGCGTGATCCGGGCACCCAGGTATGGAGTCCGGACATCACGTCCCGCAGCAACTCGTCCACCTGGCGGTCCCGCATCGGGTCATGGTTGCGCACCTGGGTGGTGATGACGTGCGACGCCTGCCGTTGCGCGGCCAGCACCTCCTTGACGCCCTGCTCGATCCGGCGTGCGATCTCGGCGAGTTCCCGCCGCTGCGGTTCCGGCATCAGCTCGGTGAACCCGTGCCGCAGCACGGTGCGCAGCAGGTTCCACAGGTCGTCGATCTGCGCGGGGTCGCCGATCAGGCGCAACGCCCCGGCGAACGCGCGGCCCTCCGGTGTCGCGTCCATGATCTGCCGACCGCGCTCCAGGTACTCGCGCAGCACCTCCCCGGTCGGCCGGACATCCTGCCGCAGGTCGGCGACGACGTCTCGCTGCATGGCTTTGATCGACTCGGCGACGCGGGCGAAGTCGGCGGGCAACTCCCGCGCCAGATGCAGCACGTTCTCGGCCGCCTCCAGCAACTGGTCGTCGTCGACGGTGTCGACGTCGCCGCCCCGTTCGAGCCGGTCGAGTTCTCGCCGACGCTGATCGATCTCCGCCTGGAGGCGCGCCATCCGGGCCATCACGTCCGGGTCCGCGTCCTGGGCGAGCCGCTCGACCGCCTCCAGCAGCGTCCGGACCCGGGACTCCGACACCCTGGTCCGTGCCCCGCCGACCCGACCCGCCACTTCGAGCGCGCCGACGCCGTGCGCGGACAGCCGGTACACCTCGACGTCGTCGGAGACCTGCCGCACCAGCCAGCCCGCGTGCACCCACTGCCTGCACAGATCACGGGCGTTCCCCGCGGGCAAGGGCTGGTCGCCCTCGTAGCCGTAGCCCGCGGCCCGCAACTGGTCGAGGGCTCCGGCGATCTCCGCATGGGCGTCCGCCACCGCCACCGTCGACCGCTCCGGTGTGAACATCATCGCCAGCACGGTCACCACGAACGGCGCATAGGTCCGGTGGAGCAGATCGAGCATCGGGTTCTGGAACGCCCGAAGCGCACCCTGATATGCGCCCTCCACCCCTTGTGTAGCCATCGCCGACCAGAATACGACCTATGGCTCGACGCCCACGCATCAAAGACCCGACACCATCTTTCATGCACACCTGCCACGCACCCGATCCGACAGTTCGCCACAGTGCAGGCTCCACGCACACCGACGCGTGAACAACGTGGTCGAGTGGGATGCGGTGGCCAAGCCCTGGACGATCGCGGCCGCAGCCGGCAATGGCATCGCGGTTCTGCCGGAAGCCCGCCGCTCCGAGGTCGGTCGAGGATGGCTGCGGGACCACCTCCGGGCGGAGCCCTGCGATGCTCCGGATGATGCCGAGGTCGGTCAGACGATGCGTCGGATGACCGAAACGGCGCGGGCCAGGTGCGGCTCCGTGCGGTCGGTCCGGTGCGCGAGCGCGAGGTCGACGTGCACCGCGGGCCGTGCCAGCGGCCGGAAGGCGACGCCGTCGAGGGCCAGGGCCGTCACCGGCTCCGGGACGACGGCCGCACCGAGCCCGCCCGCGACGAGAGTGATCAGAGTGGAGGTCTCGCCGACCTCGTGGCGGATCCGGGGCTCGACACCGGCGTCGCGGAGGAGCCCGAGCACCACGTCGTACATCACGGATCGGCGGTCCGCGGAGTGCACGATGAGGTCGGCGTCCGACAGGTCGGTGACCCTGACCTCCCGCCGCGCGGCCAGGGGGTGATCGGCGGGAACGGCGACGACCAGCCGGTCCCGGCGCAGCGGCAGGACCGTGAGCGAGAGATCGGCGATCGGCGGTCGCAGCAGCGCCAGATCGATCGCGCCGGTCCGCAGCGCCGCGGCCTGGTCGGGCACCAGCATCTCGCCGCGGAAGGAGAAATCCACCCCGGGCAACTCCACGGAGAGGCCGCGGGAGATCGCCGGCAGCAGGCTGTAGGTCGCCGAGCCCACGCAGCCGATCGCGAGATGGCCCACCGCGCCGGACGCGACCCGGCGGGCCTCGTGCGCGGCCTCGGCCACCTCTCCGAGTATCTTCCGGGCCCGGGCCAGGTAGCCGCGGCCCGCGTCGGTGAGCTCGACCCGGCGCGTGGTCCGGTGGAGCAGTTCCACGCCGAGGTCGCCCTCCAGCTGGCGGATCGCCTGCGACAGCGGCGGCTGGGCCATGTTGAGCCGCTCGGCGGCGCGTCCGAAGTGGAGTTCCTCGGCGACCGCGACGAAGTACCGCAGGTGACGGAGATCCATATGGGTGGCGTCTCAATAAGCGCGAATATTGATACTTCACTGTATCAAGGCAGGCCACCTAGCCTCGACGCCATGAGCTCCTTTCTGTACTCCGCCGTCCGTACACCGTTCGGGCGGTTCAACGGCGCCCTGTCGGCCGTTCGGCCGGACGACCTCGCGGCGGGTGTGCTCACCGCGCTGCTGGAGAGGACGCCCGGGCTGGACCCGGCCGCGGTCGGCGAGGTCGTCTGGGGCAATGCGAACGGTGCGGGCGAGGAGAACCGCAACGTCGGCAGGATGGCCGCGCTGCTCGCCGGACTGCCGACCAGCGTGCCGGGCACGACGGTCAACCGGCTGTGCGGGTCCAGCCTCGACGCCGCGATGAGCGGCTCCCGGACGATCGAGTCGGGGGACGCCGCCGTGGTGGTGGCCGGCGGGGTCGAGTCGATGACCCGGGCGCCGTGGGTGTTGCCCAAGCCTGCCAGGGGCTTCCCGCCCGGGGACCTCGCCGCGGTGTCGACCACACTCGGCTGGCGGCTGGTGAACCCGCGCATGCCGGAGGAGTGGACCGTCTCGCTCGGCGAGGCCAACGAGCGGCTCGGGGAGAAGCACGCCGTCGGCCGGGAGCGCCAGGACGCGTTCGCCCTGCGCTCCCACCGTCTCGCGGCGGCCGCCTGGGACGAGGGCTTCTACGACGACCTCGTCATGCCCGCCGGGGAACTGGAACGCGACGAGGGCGTCCGCGCCGACACCTCGATGGAGAAGCTGGCCGGGCTCGGGCCGAGCTTCCGCGCGGACGGCACCATCACCGCCGGCAACGCCTCGCCGCTGAGCGACGGCGCCGCCGCCCTGCTGCTCGGCTCGGCCGCCGCCGCCGACCTGATCGGCCTCGACCCCCTCGCCCGCATCGCCGGACGTGGCGCGTTCGCGCTCGACCCGCAGGACTTCGGCTATGCCCCGGTCGAGGCGGCCGAGCGCGCCCTGGCGCGGGCCGGGATCGGCTGGGACCGGGTCGGCGCGGTCGAGCTCAACGAGGCCTTCGCCGTGCAGTCGCTCGTCTGCGTCGACGCCTGGGGCATCGATCCGGAGATCGTCAACACCCGGGGAGGCGCGATAGCGATCGGCCACCCGCTGGGGGCCAGCGGCGCCCGCGTCCTCGGCACCCTCGCGAAGGTGCTCCGCGAGCGCCGCGAGCGTTGGGGCGTCGCCGCGATCTGCATCGGCGTCGGGCAGGGCCTGGCCGTCGTCCTGGAGAACCTGGACCTGCGGGGCACGGAGGCCGGGGCATGAGCCGGACGGAGATTCTCGAAAGCGTCGACGAGGCCGTCCGCGGGATCGAGGACGGCAGCACCGTCCTGGTCGGCGGCTTCGGCTTCGCGGGAATGCCGTTCGACCTCGTCGACGGGCTGATCCGGCAGGGCGCGAAGGACCTCACCATCGTGTCCAACAACGCCGGCAACGGCGACGTCGGGCTTGCCGCGCTGCTCAAGACCGGGCGCGTGCGCAAGGTGGTCTGCTCCTTCCCCCGGCAGAGCGACTCCCACGTGTTCGACGGTCTGTACCGGGCGGGAGAGATCGAGTTGGAGGTCGTGCCACAGGGCAGTCTCGCCGAGCGGATGCGCGCGGCCGGCGCGGGCATCGGCGCCTTCTACTGCCCGACCGGCGTCGGCACCCCGCTGGCCGAGGGCAAGGAGACCCGGACCATCGACGGGCGCGTCCACGTCCTGGAGTACCCGATCAAGGGCGACGTGGCGCTGATCAGCGCCCATCGCGCCGACACGATGGGCAACCTCGTCTACCGCAGGACCGCACGGAACTTCGGCCCCGTCATGGCGACGGCCGCGACCACCACGATCGTGCAGGTGTCCGGCATCGTCCCCGTCGGCGACCTCGACCCGGAGGCGGTCGTGACGCCCGCCATCTACGTCGACCGCGTCGTGCCGGTCGAGCAGCGGCACTACACCGTCCAAGGAGCGCGCTGAGCATGCCCCTCACCACGGGTCCCCTCACCCCGGACGAGCTCGCCGAGGTCGTCGCCCGCGACATCCCGGCCGGCTCGTACGTCAACCTCGGCATCGGCCGGCCCACCAAGGTCGCCGATCATCTCCCCGACGGCGCGGGCATCGTGCTCCACACCGAGAACGGCATGCTCAACATGGGCCCCGCCGCGGTCGGCGATCAGGTCGATCCCGATCTCACGAACGCCGGCAAGGTCCCGGTGACGGAGCTGCCGGGAGCGTCGTACTTCCACCATGCCGATTCCTTCGCCATGATGCGCGGCGGCCACCTCGACGTGTGCGTGCTGGGCGCCTTCCAGGTCTCGGCCACCGGGGACCTCGCCAACTGGCACACCGGTGCCCCCGACGCCGTCCCCGCCGTCGGCGGCGCGATGGATCTGGCCATCGGCGCCAAGCAGGTCTTCGTGATGATGACGCTCTTCGACAAGAAGGGCCGCTCCAAGCTGGTGCCCGCCTGCACCTACCCGCTGACCGGCACCGGCTGCGTCAGCAGGGTCTACACCGACGTCGCCGTCATCGACGTCGGCCCGGACGGGGCGGCGGTCCGCGAGACCTTCGGTGTCACGGTCAGCGAGCTGCGCGACCGGCTCCCGGTCCCCCTCACGACCGCCTGACGCCGGTCGCCGCGAGCGTGTCCGCCATCACCGATGCCAGCGGCGCGTCACCGTCCCCGAAAGCCCGCACGAGTGCGTGCCCGGGGGGCCGGCTTCACGACGCGTGCCCGCTCGGTCAAGCGTCCGAGTTGTTGCTTGCCTCGTCGGGACGTGCTTTCGCCGCGGATGGACGGTGGCCGGACAGGCGACAGAGCATGACGCCGAGGACGCGGTGACGCGGGACGTATCCGTAGTGCCGCGAGTCCCAGCTCGCCGGGCGGTTGTCGCCGAGCACGACGAGCGTGTGCGGCGGCACCGGCGCGCCGGCGATCCGCGCCACGTCCGGGTCGGCCCAGCCGGCGGGCACATGGTCGCCGGGGACGGCCACGGTCCGCTTGAGCAGCAGCGTGGTGCGAGGCCGGTCGTCGGGACGCAGCAGGGTCACCTGGCCGCGCCGGACCCGCCGGGTACGGCGCACCAGAATCCGGTCGCCCGAGCACAGGGCGGGTTCCATGCTCGTCCCGTCCACGGTGGTCAGCAGGAGGCCGCGGCGTGCCGCGAGCACCAGCAGCCCGGCCGCGGTGAGCGCCCCGGCGGCGAGGGCGGCGCGGATCACGTGACCTCCTGGTACCCGGACGCCTGGATCCGGAAGAGGCGGGCGTAACCGCCGTCGGCGGCCATCAGCGCCGCGTGCGTGCCCTGCTCGACGATGCGTCCCTCCCGCAGGACCACGATGCGGTCGGCATCGCGGACGGCGCTCAACCGGTGCGAGATGAGCAGGCTGGCGCGGTCTCGGCGGTGCTCGCGCATCCGCGCGTGCACCTCGTGCTCGGCCTCGGGATCCAGGCCCGCGCCGGGCTCGTCGAGGATCATCAGGTCCCGGCCCTCGCGGACCAGCGCCCGGGCCAGCGCGACCCGCTTCCACTGCCCGCCGGACAGCACCACGCCGGTCGTCTCGTCCGCCTCGCCGAGCGCGAACATGCGGGTGAGCGCGGTGTCGTAGCCGCGGGGCAGGGCGGCCAGCCGGTCGTGGACGCCTGCGAGCGCGGCCGCGGCCTCCACCCGGCCCGGCTCGCCCAGGGACGCCAGGTCGCCGAGGGCGATGTTGTCGCGGGCGGTCATCTCGTAGTTCATGTGGTCCTGGAACACGGCGCTGATCCGGGCGCGAAGCGCTTCGGGCGGAATGTCGCGCAGGTCCACGCCGTCCCAGAGGATCTGCCCGCGGGTCGGGTCGTACATCCGGCACAGCAGCTTGACCAGGGTGCTCTTGCCGGCGCCGTTCAGGCCGACGAGCGCCACGGCGTCGCCGTGCGGGATCGTCAGGTCCAGCCCGCGCAGCACCCAGGGGTGGTCGTCGCCGTAGCGGAACCACACGTCGCGCACTTCGATCCCGCGGCGCAGCGGCGGCGCGTCCGCACCGTCCGCGCGGGGCAGGTCGGGTCCGGCGCCGACGACGGCGACGTAGTGGGCGAACGCCAGCAGCCGGGCCTGGCCACCGGACACCGCCGTGGTGAGCCCGGCCAGCGCGGTCTGCACGCCCGCGGCCGCGGCCAGGAACATGGTGACGTCCCCGACGCTGAGCGCGCCGTCGCGGGCCGCGCCGACCGCCCACCAGAGGCCGGCGCCGGTCACCGCGGCGCTGACCGTGGTCAGCCCGCCCTGGGTGCGCAGCTCGCGCAGGTCCATGCGGCGGGTGGCCCTGTCGGCGTCCCGTCGCTCGCGCATCATGCGCAGGCGCAGGAACGCGCCGATCCCGAACAGCCGGACCTCCGTGGCGGCGGCCGTGCCGGTGAGCAGCTGGCCGTAGAAGAACTCGCGGCGGTGGTACCGCTCGATGCTCCACTCCACGGCCGAGCGCCGACGGGTGAGCAGGACTTCGGCGACGAGGGCGGGCAGGGCTGCGGCGAGCACCAGCCCTGTCATCACCGGGCTGAGGACCGCGAGGGAGGCCAGGAAGCCGATCAGCGACAGCAGCCCGCCGAGCGCCCCGCCGAAGCCGTCCACGATCTCGGGGAGGCGCTGGACGGACTGCTGGGCGAGCCGCAGCCTGTCCTGGAAGGCAGGGTCCTCGAAGGCGCGCAGCCCCACCTGGCGTTCGGCGGCGGCGAACAGCCGGTCGGTGCCGGCCGCCCCGGCCGCCCGGCCGATCTGGGACCGCACATAGTGGGCGGCGAGCGGCAGGAACGCGCCCGCCGTCCCCGCGGCGACCAGTCCGAGCGCCAGGCCCGCGACCGGGCCGTGCGAGGCGGTCAGCCGGTCGATCACGAGTTTGGTGAGCCAGGCGGTGACGACGGGCGTCGCGGCCGTCGCCAGCGTGACGGCCAGGAAGAGCGGAACCCGCAGGGGGGCGGCCCGTCCGATCAGCGCCATGGTCGCGGCGGCCGAGGCGCGCAGCTCGCGCGGCCCGATCCGCCGGTCCGGCGCCGGGGCGTCGGACACGCTCAGCCCCGGCCGGCCGGCACCGGGAGCCGGTCGATCCGAGTGCCGGTCGCGGCGATCCGCCCGTCCTCGCCGACCACGTAGAGGGCGGGGGTCCACTCGTTCTGGAACGCGCGGGCCATCTGGCCGCCGTCGAGATCGGCGAGCACCACCCTGGCGACGGGCCTCAGGGCCGCCACCACCCCCGGGGCGTCGCCGCCGACCACCGCGAGGACGTGCTCCCTGCCCAGGTCGCGAGCTCGGCCGGCGAAGGACGGCAGGAGATCGTGGCATGCCTCGCAGTCGGCGGAGAAGAACCCGACCATGCCGGTCAGGTCGCGGTGCGTCACCGGGTCGCCGTCGATGGTCACCGCCGCGAACTCCCCCACGGGGGCGCCGGGCTCCAAGGCGAACAGGCCGTCGGCGTGGCCCGCGGACCGGAGGGCGTCCTCCCGCATCCGGCGCAGGATGCCGACCGTCAGCAGCAGGTTCAGCAGGCACAGGACACCGAGCAGCACGACGGCCGCCACAAGAAATGGCATCAGAGATTCCTAGCGAAGAGTTCGGCGATGGAGTCGAATGAGATGACCAGAATCACCGCGACTGGACCGGCGGTCGCGCGAATCGCCATTCTGGCCGACCGGCGTCCGACTGGCCGGTTCCGATGCACCCGAATCACGATGAGCACAAGCGCCGAATTACGGAGGACAGCAGGGGCAGAATGGCGTTCCGGCGGTGCCGAGACAGCGGCGTGATCGCAGTCGCCTTGCCGAGCGCGCGGGCGATGGCGGCGCTGGACGGGACCAGCGGCAGACCGGCCGAGCGCCGGACCGGCCTCCGTGGCGGGCGAGGCCGGCAGTACCGGCACCGCCGCTTCGGCCCCGACGACGCCCGCCGCCACCGAACGCGCCAGGGCACGGGCCGGCCGAGAGGAGCGCGCACACGTGTTCCCGCTGGAGACCGCGAGGACCAGGGCGAACAAGCCGGGGCAGGCCACCGCACGTGGCCCGTGGAGAGCCCCTCGCCCACCGGGCGGCGGCGCGGCCGCACCGCCGCCCGGTGGTCGCCGCCGGATCGGGTCAGCAGCTGCTGCGAATCTTGGTCCAGCTACAGCCCGAGTCCAGGCAGCAGAACCGGTACCAGTAGCCGGGGTGCCCGGCGGCGTTGCAGAAGTAGGTGCCGCTGCACGCCGATCCGGTGGCCTTCGGGACGATGCGCTCCAGCGCACGGTCGATGAGACGGCTCATCGCATCTCCTTTTCGTCATGGCCAGAGAATTCCGGAGAGAAGGAAATCGTCACCGGGCCGTGCGCGCGCTGAAGTCCGCGGCCGGCGCCATTTCTTCTCCGGATTACTCCCCGGCACGGGGGCTGGCCCAAGTATCACCCCCGGCACCGCGAACACCGCAACCCCCGGCGAACGACATGATGATCTTTGTGTCATCTTGATGAACGTCACGGTGTTAGTGATCAACAACTCCTGTGTTTGCTGCTCCACGGCGACGGCCGGCCGATCGGCCTCCAGCGCGCTATGCGGGCTGGTGTTCCGTCGAGCACGGCACCGGGAGACTGCATCTGGGCAAAGGCGGCCCACAGGAGGTCGAACCCTGGCCGGGGCGTCAGGAGCCGGGGAGGATCTCGATGCGCATGCTGTCGCTCTCCCTGAGCAGATAGGTGGCGTTCACCCCGGGACGCCACCCGACCGGCAGTACGTAGTATCGCCCGGCGCGGCCGATCAGGAGCCGCAGCCCCTGGTAGCGCTGCGCGTACATGTTCCCCTTCGGTAGCCGCTCGGCCGTCACGCCTGGTCCGGACAGGGCGAGGGGCTTTGTGGTGTAGACGACCACCGCGGTGCGTGTGCGAAGGTCCCTGGTGATCTCATGCGCCTCGGCGGTCCCCTCGTCCTTCGCGTACACGCCGGTAGCCCACAGTGCGCACGCGGCCGCCGTGATCAGCCCCACCGCGTACGCCCCTGTGCCGGCCGACTGGGTCAGCAGGAGCACCCCCGCCGCCGTCAGTGCCAGCGTCAGGTAGAGGTTGTCGGTGATCCTGGTCACCGACAGGATCACCAGCACGCCCGCCGCGAGCAGCAGCATCAGCCCGGCCCGCTGCCGGGCCAGGGGGTCGCCCGCCAGGGCCGCCGCCCGGTGCAGCGGTCTGCGAACGAAGCCGGGTACTGCTCGCCCTGGTATCAGCTCCGTCAGCCGCAACTGGGGAAGCGTGGTGACGATCAGCCAGACGATGGCTCCGAACACCAGCGTGGAAGAGAAGACCGTCCCGGCGCTGCGCAGGACGTACTCGGTGGGACCGATCTCCAAATCGAGCGGATTGACCCGGAAATATCCGTAAACGGCATTGGTGTAGCACCAGCCCATGTAGAACAGCGCCCCCACGGCCAGGGAGATGTTCGCCGTGATCACTCCGACGACCCGCTCGGCCCCGGCCCTGGCCTCACCCGCCATGGAAACCCCTTGCGTGCTGATTTTTCCCCTAGTGCAAGCAAAGCCTTCTGGGTATTCTAGACATACGAGGCGTTGAAAATGGGGGCGTTCATGTTACAGAGCTTCCGTGCGTTCGGCTTTGTCCTGGTCGCCACTTTGATCGCCTCCTGCGGCTCCTCTGACAAAGACGAACCGCCGAGTCGGGGACCGGGCGCGGGGGGCGCCTCCTCGATGAGTCCGTCCGCCTCCTGCGGACCGGACGTGGGTGGCGACGTGGTGCCGCCGGCCTGCGCGAGTCCCCGGCCGTCGTCTGGAACGGGACCGCCCAGAGTGATCGCCGGACCGATCACCGTCCAGCCCGGCATCGGTGAATATTGGATCAACGTGGCGGTGGCGGGGACGGGTGGAATTTCCCTCAGGGGAGGAACGAATACGACGGCCGATACTCCCAGTTCAGGAACCTGCTACGGCTCCTGCCGCTATTTGGTGAATGGCGCGACCCCCGTGATCCTGGCGCCTACCGGCGGCCACACCGTCTATGATCCGTCGACCCAGCAGAACGTGTGGACAGGCCCGTGCGGGGGACGGGACGGCAGGACGGTCTGCGAGTTCGAGATCGCGTTGGGCGTGAACACCGACATGAGGTTTTCTCTGCGCCCCGCCACTGAGGATCCCGAGCCGATCGGCCCGACGCCCTCAGGCCCGAGCGGGGCGCCGACCGAGGAGACGCCCAGCCCCGAGTCCTCCTGACCCCGTGGGGCCGCGAAACGGGGGTCCAGATCCTGACCTGCGGTTTCCTGCCCAGCACACGTGCGTGGTCGGGTGTGCGTCTTTCCCCATCGCTCGTTTGCGAGACGACTTCCGGAGCTTCGGTTATCGCCGAACGCTGCCCCGTTGTCCCCTCAGGCCGGCGAGGAGGTCATCGAGAGCCTGGGCGAGGGCTTCCGAATTGGCACGGGTGAACCAGGTGGTGCGGATGCGCTCGTTGTTCCCCTTCGGGGTCTCATGGTTGGCCGCGAGTTGCTGCAGGGTCCGGGTCTCGTCGTCCAGGGCACGACCGACCCCCTGGAAGAGACTGCGCACGTAGCTTTCCGCGTCGTCGGAGGCGATGCCGTGGCCGACGGCCCAGGAGGTGAGCGCGGCGAGGTAGGAGTAGTGGGTGGTCAGCGTCCCCGTCAGTGCGGAGAAGACGTCGAAGGCCGCCTCGTCCGCGACTGGGAGCGCCCCGCCCAGGTGCTCGAAAAGGGAGTCCGCCACCGGGTGGGACGGGTACGTCACCGTGACGGAGCGGCGTTCGCGTATGGCGGGCAGCGGGATGGCCCTTACGAGCGGGGCGTCGGTGGCCAGTGTCCTGCGCAGGTCGTCGCCGCCGACGCCGGCCATCACGTTGATCACGATCTTGTCGTCGGCCACCGCCAGGCCGGCGAGTGCTTCGTGCCGGTCCTGGCGGCGTACAGCGATGATCACGATCTCGGAGCGGTCCACCACCGCCTGGTTGTCGGGACACACCCGCACGCCTTCGTAGTGCTCGGACAGTTCCGCGGCCGTGCGGGCTCCCCGAGGGGAGAGGAACACCTCGGGCGCATCGTCGCCCCGGTGGTACAGGCCGTCCACGATGGCTCGGCCGATCTCTCCCACCCCGATGATGCCGATGCGCTTCATGTCTTCTCCTTCATGCGTCCGGCGAGACTCGACGCCTGCGCGGTGCGGGTGAGCCGGGCCGCCAGCTCCCCCGCCTGTTCGGGACGGGGGTTGGCGCCGGTCAGCACCGTCGCCGATCGGTCGCCGGCGACCGCACCCTCGGCGATCGCCGCCAGGCCGGCCGCCCCCGCCGGTTCCAGTACGATCCCCAGCGTGCGCGCCGCCAACTCCATGGCGGCGGCGATGGCCTCGTCGCTCACCAGGACGATCTCGTCCACCAGGGCCCGGGCTCGCCGCACCGAGGCCTCCAGCGGGCCGCACACCGCTATCCCGTCGGCGAAGGTGCGAGCGCGGTCGAGGCGGACCGCGCGGCCGGCGCGCAGGCTCTCCAGCATCGAGGGAGCGCCTTCGGCGTTGACCCCCACGATCCGGGTGGCGGGGGCGTGTTCCTTCATCCAGCGTGCCACGCCGTTGATCAGGGCGCCGTCGCCGACCGGGAGCACGACGGCGTCGAAGCCCGAAGCGCCCGGTGCGCCACGGGTCAGCTCGACTCCGATCGTCCCGGCGCCCTCGGCGATCGCGGCCTGCAGGCCGTCCTGCAGGTGGATCCGGTCAGGATGGCTCTCGGCATGGGCGGCTGCGGCCCTCCGCGCCGACGAGCCGTCGGCCCCCGCCGTGATGACCCGGGCGCCGAAGGTCTCCATCCGCTCCCGCTTGGCGGGATTGACCGTCTCGGGCACGAACACCTCGACCGGCATCCCGCGGGCCCGTCCCGCGTAGGCGACGGCCTGCCCGAAGTTGCCCGAACTTGCGCACACCACCGGAGTGCCGGGGGCGAGTGTGCTCAGCATCAGGTCGGCGCCCCGGCCCTTGAAGCTGCGCACCGGGTTGGCCGTCTCCAGCTTCACCGTCACGGCGCGGCCGCCCAGCGCCCGGCACAGCTGCTCGTCGAGGTACTGCGGGGTGTTGAGGAACACCGGATCGATCACCCTTAGGGCCTTCTCGATCCGCGCAACTTCCAGATCCATACGCCGCCTTTCCTCGGAGGGCTCAGGGACCTGGCCGACGCTAATCGAACTCCCGATCGAAGCGATTGAGAATTTTCGCGCCGCAACGCAATAATCTTGCATGCCCGAATCGCCGCCACCCCGTCTGGACGAGATCGACGGCCTGCTGCTGGACCTCCTCCAGCACGACGCCGGACGCACCTTGCACGACCTCGGCGAACAGGTCGGGCTCTCACCGAGCGCCGTCCAGCGGCGGATCGCCCGCTACCGCAAGGACGGCCTCATCGCCGGGCAGGTCGCCGTCCTCGACCCGCACCGCTTCGGTCCCACCGTCCTCGCCACGGTGCTGGTCACCCTGGCCCAGGAATCGTTCGAGCACCATCGGATCTTCTCCGACCGGATGCGCTCGAACCCGCAGGTCCAGCAGTGCTACCGGGTCGCGGGACCATGGGACTACGTGGTCGTCCTGGCCGCGCGCAGCATGCGCGACTGCGGCCGGCTCGGTGACCGCCTGTTCAAGGCGGACGACAACATCAGGCGTTACGAGACCCTGGTCGTCTTCGACACCGTCAAGACCGGCCTGGCTCTCCCGCTTCCCGCGCCCGGTCACGGGACGGGCGGCCATGCCCCGCTCCCCCGCGGGCTCACTCCAGGTCGTCGAAGTGATCCAGAAGATCACTGACGCCGGTTCCGGTGAGAGGCTGCTCGGTCCAGATGGTCTTACCGCGGGGGGTGTGGCGGGTTCCCCAGCGCTGGGTGAGCTGCGCGACGAGAAGGAGGCCGCGCCCTCCTTCGTCGAGAAGGCGGGCACGGCGCAGGTGCGGGGCGGTGCTGGCGCCGTCGGAGACCTCGCAGATGAGCGTCCGGTCCCGGATGATGCGCAGTTGGATCGGCCCCCTGGCGTAGCGGATGGCGTTGGTCACGAGCTCGCTGACGATGAGCTCGGTGACGTAGACGGCCTCGTCGAGGCCCCACTCCGTGAGCCGTTCGGTCACCAGGTTGCGGGTCTCGGCGACGATGGCCGGGTCGGCGGGCAGATCCCAGCTGGCGAATCGGTCCGCGCTCAGGACGTTGGTGCGGGCGACGAGGAGCGCGGCGTCGTCCACGGGGCTGTCCGGCAGGGCGGCGTTGAAGACGCTGTCGCAGGTCTCGGCCAAGGACGATGAGCGGCGGGTCAGGGCCCGACGCAGGCGTTCGAGCCCGACATCGATGTCGTGGTCGCGCGACTCGACGAGGCCGTCGGTGTAGAAGGCCAGGACGCTGCCCTCCGGCAGTTCGACCTCGGTGCTCTCGAAGGGCAGGCCACCGACGCCGAGGGGCGGGCCGGCGGGCAGGTCGAGGAAGCCGACCGAGCCGTCGGGCGCGATGAGCGCGGGTGGAGGGTGGCCGGCGCGCGCGGCCGTGCATCGGCGGGAGACGGGGTCGTAGACGGCGTACAGGCAGGTGGCGCCCACCTCGTTCTCCGCCTCGTCGTGAGCGCCGGTGGCCTCCTCGGCGGAGAACCGGCTGACGAGATCGTCGAGACGGGTGAGGAGCTCGTCGGGAGAGGAGTCGACGTCGGCGAGGGTGCGCACGGCGGTCCGCAGCCGTCCCATGGTGGCGGAGGCGTGGATGCCGTGGCCGACGACATCACCGACGACGAGCGCGACCCGTGCGCTGGACAACGGGATGACGTCGAACCAGTCTCCGCTCACACCGACATGGGAGCTGGCCGGCAGATAGCAGGTGGCGGCCTCCACGGCCGACTGCTCGGAGAGGCGGTGCGGGAGCAGGCTGCGCTGAAGTGTCAGGGCGGTGGTCCGCTCGCGGGTGTAGCGTCGGGCGTTGTCGATGGAGACGGCCGCCCGGGCGGTGAGTTCCTCGGCCAGGAGCACGTCGTCCGGCTCGAAGGGCTCTGCGGACTCGCTCCGGACGAAGGCGGCGACGCCGAGGGTGACGCCGCGAGCGCGTATCGGCACCGAGAGGATCGAGCGCAGTCGGTACCGGTCGATGGCTTCCGCCCACGCGGGGTGGCGAGCGGCCGCCGCAACGACTTCGGGGTCGTCGACGTTCATCAGGATCGCCTGGCCGATGGCCAGGCAGCGGGCCGGCGGCCACAGTTCGGGACGCAGGCCGAGGCCGCCTTGATCCACGCCCGTCCCGTTGTCGAAGGCGGACCGGCGTGCCACGCTCCGCAGCGCGATCTGGTCGGTCAGCGGCCCTGGGTCCGGTTCGTCGCCGACGAGCACCGCTTCGAGCAGGTCGACGATGGCGAGTTCGGCGAAATGGGGCACCACCATGTCGGCCAGTTCCTGGGCGGTTTCGGTGACGTCCAAGGTGGTGCCGATACGGGTACTGGCCTCGCTCAGCATGGTCAGACGCTGCCGTGCGCGGTACTGCTCCGTGTTGTCAAGGACGCCCACCCAGACGGCTTGTGTCCGTCCTGCCCGGTCATTGAGCGGTGACATGAAGACCGACCAGTTGCGCTCGCGGGTCTCGCCGGGGACTCGCCGGTAGGTCTCCCTGTGCACGGGCTGCCCCGTGTCGAGCACATGGCGCAGGTGCTGCTCCAGCAGCCTCCAGTGGGGCCCCGGAAGGACGTCTCTCAAAAGGCGTCCGCGCACTTCGGCTTCCGTGAGGTTGATCCTTCTGCACATGACGTCATTGACTCTGACGAGTCGCAGGTCCCTGTCATGGATCGCCATGGCGAAACGGGACTGGGCGAACGCCAGATCAAGCAGGCGCGCGTCATCCTGGTTTCCGAACTCGGCGGTGGAGATCTCCGGGGTGGTGAGGGACACGACAAGCCATTCATCCCTGCCGCGGCTGTCGTGACCGGGGTAGGCGAGCAGTTCCACCGTCACCCGCCCGCCGTCCCTGTGCCAGAGCGGAATCTTCCCGCTCCAGGGAGCGGGACGGGGCGACCGCCACAGATCCGGCGAGGGGGAAGCCGCTGCCAGCAGACGAGACGCCGGACGTCCCATCACCTCTTCGGCGGTGTACCCCAGCAGCCGCTGGGCACCGGGGCTCCAGGCCGCCACCAGCCCTTGCTCGTCCACGACTGCCGTGGCGACCGCAGGGCCCGATTCCTCTTCTCCGCCCTGAGGGCTGCTGATGTGCGCGTCCATTATCGCGTCCAGATTTTTGGGGAATCTTCCGCAGGCTGCCGCAGCTCAATGTCCCCAAACTATTTCTGGGGGCAAGTAAACCATAACGGACGTTGCAGTAAAAAAGGGGTATCTCGGTCGCAATTTCCTCACTAACCCGACAATCGGCCGAGCGGCGGATGCGGCCGCCGTGCGGCGGCGGCCCGCTCATCCAGCGTTGGGGGCGTTGCCGCCGGCGCTGCCCGGGTCGTGAAGGGGGAGCCGCAGCGTGAACCGGGTGCCCGGTGAATGATCGGCGATGTGGAGGTCGCCGTGGTGGCCCTGGGCGATCTGGCGGGCGATGGCCAGGCCCAGGCCGGTGCCTTCGGGATCGGCTCGACGGGCGTCGGAACGCCGGTAGAAGCGATCGAAGACCTTCTCGCGTTCGTCGACGGGGATGCCTACCCCATCGTCGGTGACCTCCAGCACCGCCTTCCCCTGCTGCTGGGCGACCGTGACGTCGACGCGGGCTCGGGCGTGGCGCTCGGCGTTGTCGAGCAGGTTGTTCAACAAGCGGGTCAGCCGGACGGGTGAGGCGTCCACGATGACGCCGACGGCGAGGTCGACGGTGAGGTCCGGGGGCCTTGGGCCCTGGGCCCGGCGGTCGGTCTCGGCCCGGACCAGGTGCGCCAGGTCGACCTCCTGCGTCCGCCAGGGGGCATTGGCCTCCAACCGGGCCAGTTCCAGCAGGTCGGCGACGATATCGCCGAGACGCTCGGCGTCGTACAGTGCGGAGTGCAGGATCTGGTGGGAGTCGGCGTCGGGGTCGGTGAGGGCGACCTCCAACCGGGTCCGCAGCCCGGCGAGCGGACCGCGCAGGTCATGGGAGGTATCGGCGACCACCTGCCGCTGATGCTGCAACGCCTGCTGTGCCGCCACCGCGGCCCGATGCTCGCGTGCTTCGGCGCGCCGCAGCCGTTGGTTGACCTCCTGCAGTTCACGGGCCCGCACGAACAGCTCGGCCTCGATCGCTCTTGTCCGCGCGGCCAGCGCCTGCGGCTGCGGCCCGGTGCCGCTGTCGGCCTCGCGCAGCTCCCGGATGAAGCCGGTCACCTCCTCCACCCGGTTGATGATCAGCGCCACCCGTCCGTCCGGCCCGAGCACCGGGGCGTTGAGGATGGTCCAGTATCGCTCGTGAAAGACTCCGGGCCGTCCCGGCTCCTCGGTGTCGTACTGCTGCAGCGGCATGGTGTCGACCTCGGCCATCTCCACCACCCGTTCCAGCGACGCGCGCAGCTGGTCGGCGCTGCGCCCCGCCGCCCCGCCCGGAAAGACCTCGAACACGTTCCGGCCGACCAACTGCTCCCGTGACCAGCCCGTCAATCGCTCATAGGCGCAGTTCACCGCGACGTACACCCATGCGGACGACAGGATCGAGACCGCCACTGGCGACGCCTCAAAGATCGCCGAAAAGTCGACTTCGGCCACCTTCATTCCTTATCCACACTGCGGGCAACCAACGCCCAACAAAGAGTCGAAATGCCCCCAAGCCAGCGCCAAGGGCCCGCGACAGCGCGGCGGCGCGGCCTCCCTGAACCGCCCAGGACAAGATCACCCGCAGGCGACAACGGATCAAGGCCCGGGCGGAACGGGTCCTCGCCGAGGCCCGCGCCCTCTACGACGTCGGTGGCGTGAAGGAGGTGGTTATCCTCGGCGGGTGAAGATCACATTGCCGGATGTGGAGTTGGCCGTTCGGGAGACGGGTCAGGGGCATCCGGTCGTTCTGCTGCACGGGTTCATCTCCGGTGCTGCGACCTGGGACGGCTTCGCCGTCGAACTCGCGGCTCGTGGGATGCGCGTGATCGCGGTTGAGCAGCGAGGTCACGGAGAGAGTTCTCGCCCGGGCGTGTACTCGCTGGAGGCCCTGCGCGATGACGTCCTCGGAGTTCTGGACCGACTGGGCCTGGAGCAGGTCGACCTCGTAGGACACTCGATGGGCGGAGCGGTCGCGCTGCTCACCGCCGCTCACCGTCCAGCCGCGGTCCGCAGGCTGGTGATCGAGGACACCCCGGCGCTGGGCGGCATGCCGCCGGCGGCACCCGGCGAACCGGACCCGGCCGAGCCCGAACACGACCCCGGCTTCGACTGGCGGATGATCACTCCGATCCTGGACGCCTTCCGCGCACCCTCGCCCGGCTTCGCGGACCTGCTGAAGCGTATCGACGCACCCACACTGCTGCTTTGGGGCGGCGCTGCCAGCCATGTCACCCGAGAGCACATCGACCTGATGGCAGGAGCCATCCCCGACTGCGGCGTCACCGAGATCCCGGTCGGCCACCGTATCCACAGCCTCGCCCCCAGCGAGTTCGCCGCCGAGGTCCTGCCCTTCCTGTGCGACGGCTGACCGCCGCACCAGCTGCCGGGATGCGCTGGCGTCGCTCACTTGGACGAGGGCGTCTATGGGCGGGCGTCGTGCTCCGCATCCTCCCGCGGGGAGGGCGCGGCGCTGCGGGTGCGGCGTAGCCGGGCGCGCAGCGCCTCGATGACGAGCTCGATGGTGAAGTCGAACGCGTCGTCGGCGCGGGACGTCCCCGGGAGGCGGCTGCGCATGACGCGCGCCAGCGTCGTCGACTGGGCGAGGACCTCGGCCGGATAGATCACCTCGGGCGAGACGAGGTCCAGGCTCGCGCCGATCGTCACGATGTCGATCATCGCGATCACGTGCACGACGTCCCGGTCGGCGAATCCGGCGCGGGACAAGAGGGTGGCGAGGTTCTCGACCGTGGTGATAGCCGAGTCCAGGCCCGCGGGGGACGTCGCCAGCAGCATGATGACCCACGGATGCCTGGCGAGCACCTCGCGCTGCGCGGCGGCGATGTTCCGGACGACGTCCGCCCAGTCGCCGGACACGTCCACCCGGACCGCCATCTCCTCGTGCAGCCGGCGGCGGATCAGCTCGATGATCTCGGCCCGCCCGCTCACATGGTTGTACAGCGAGGACGGCCGGACGCCGAGCCGCCTCGCCAGCTCCGGCACGGTGAACCCGCCGGTCTCGCTCGCGAGCTCCAGTGCCGCGTCGACGATGCCGTCCCGCGAGAGCAGCGGCTTGCGTGGGCGGGCCATCCGCGCCCCTTTCCGGATTCGTCGTTCCAGCGGCTGCAGGCGTGCTAAACGAACGCCGTTCGTTTAGCACGTTGACACCTTACGCTCCCACTGGCCACGATACCGGCGAAACGAATACGAGACGCTCGCTCGGGGGCGTTCGGGCCCATCGCGGGTCGCCCAGACACCCGCCCGGAGAGGAGACCCTGTGAGCCATTCCCCTTGGTGGCACGGCGCCACGCTCTACCACGTCTATGTCCGTTCGTTCCAGGACGGCGATGGAGACGGCCATGGCGATCTTCGGGGTCTGATCAGTCGGCTCGACCATCTGCAATGGCTCGGGATCGACGCCCTCTGGCTCTCCCCCACGATGCCGTCGCCGAATCACGACTGGGGCTATGACGTCTCCGACTACCGCGGCGTCCACCCGGACCTCGGCACCCTGGACGACCTGGACGACCTTGTCTCCCAGGCGCGTGAACGCGGCATCCGCGTCATGCTCGACCTGGTTCCGAACCACACCAGCAGTGAGCATCCCTGGTTCGTTGAGGCACGTTCCGGGGCGGACTCGCCGTACCGCGACTACTACGTCTGGGCACCGCCCAAGAGCGACGGATCCGCGCCGAACAATTGGCTCGACGACACCGGCGAACCGGCGTGGACCTGGGACGAGAAAAGCGGCGAGTACTACCTCCATAACTTCCTTCCGGAACAGCCGGATCTGAACTGGTGGAACCCGTCCGTGCACGCGGAGTTCGACGCCGTCATGGATTTCTGGTTCGACCGCGGAATCGCCGGATTCCGGATCGACGTGGCGAACGGGCTCTATAAGGACGCCCAACTCCGCGACAACCCCAAGCACGACGAGGCCTACATCTACGGCCGCGAGGTCCAGGGACGGTACGGGCTCCAGCACCTCTACAACTTCAACCGGCCCGAGGTGCACGAGGTGTACCGGCACTGGCGCCGCCGTGCGGAAAGGCGGCCGGAGACACCGCTGCTCCTCGGGGAGACCTGGGTGGCGCGCGTCGACGAGCTCGCCCCGTACTACGGCGACAACGACCAGTTGCAGCTCGGGTTCAACTTCCCGTTCATCTTCGCCCCGTTCGAGGCGCCGGCCCTGGCCCGGATGGTGGCCGAGTCGCTGGCCGCCTTCCCCGAGGGCGCGTGCCCGATCTGGGCCGGTTCCAACCACGACCTGCCGCGCATGGCGACGCGCTGGGCGGAGGGCGACGACCGCAGGACCCGGCTGGCCCACGCCGTACTGGCGACGCTTCCCGGCACCTACGCGCTGTACTACGGGGACGAGCTGGGGATGACGGACAGCGACATCCCGGCCCATCTGCATCGCGATCCCCTCACGGCCGGGGAGAGGAACGGGCAGTGGCCGCGGGACAACGCGCGCGCCCCCATGCGCTGGGACCGCACGCCCGGGGCGGGCTTCACCACCGGGGAGCCCTGGTTGCCGCTGCCGGAGGACGAGAGCGTCAACGTGACCGACCAGCGGGCCTCCGCCACGTCCACCCTCGCGCTGGTCCGCGCGCTGATAGCCCTCCGCAACGAGAAGTTCGCCGGCGAGGTCGCCGAATACCGCGAGGTGGAGGTGTCCGAGTCGCGATGGGTCTACACCAGCGGGCCGCTCACGGTGGTCGCCAGCTTCTCCTCCGAACCGCAGCGCGTGGACGTCGCCGGTGAGCCGGTGCTGTCGAGCGCCACGGTCCGCGAGGACCTGCCCGCCGCCGGCTCCCCGCCGGTGCTGCGCCCCTGGGAAGCGCTGCTTCTGTGTTCCGCGTGACGACACCGATGGTCCCGGCGAGGGGGATCCGATGCGCATGAGGGCGCGCCGCGCGGCGTGCGCCGCTTCGGCCGCGGTGGCGCTGGGGGCCGCGGGCTGCGCGACGCCGGACAGCGGTCTCCAGGCGGCCGAGCGCCACCTGTCCGACCGAGGGCCGATCACCTTCGTCCAGGCGTCCGACGAGGCCGGGACGGCGAACAAGCAGGTCATCGAGGAGTGGAACCGGCTCCATCCGGACGAGGCCGTGACGCTCAAACAGTTCGGCGACGTCGACGACCTGCACGACAACCTGGTCCAGCACTTCAAGGCGCAGGACCCGGGGTACGACGTGCTCGGCGCGGACGTCGTCACGATCGCCGAGTACGCGGCGCACCGGTGGCTTCAACCGTTCAAGGGCGCCTACTCGCTCGACACGGCCCCCTTGCTGAAGCAGACCGTGGCGACCGCGACGTATCACGGCACGCTCTACGCGGCGCCGTTCATGACGGACGCGGGCCTGCTCTACTACCGCAAGGATCTGGTGCCGAACCCGCCGCGCACCTGGCGGGAACTACGGGCGGCCTGCAAGATCGCCCGAGAGCGGCACATCGGCTGCTACGCGGGCCAGTTCGCCAAGTACGAGGGGCTCACGGTCAACGTGACGGAGGCCGTCGCCGCAGCCGGTGGGCGACTCGTCGAGCCGGACGGCACCACGCCCTCCGCCGTCACACCGGTCGCGCGGAAGGGGCTGTCCCTTCTCGTCGACGCCTACCGCGACGGCGACATCCCGAAAGAAGGGATCACCTACCAGGAGGAGGAGGGCCGGCAGGCGTTCGAGGACGGGAAGCTGCTGTTCCACCGCAACTGGTCGTACGTGTACCCGCTCGCCGACAGCGACGGCGGCTCCGTCGTGAAGGGCAAGTTCGGTGTCGCCCCGCTTCCCGGGGTCGACGGGCCCGGGCGGACGGCGCTCGGCGGCCAGGACAACGCGGTGAACGTCTACTCCAGGCACAAGGCGACGGCGCGGGACTTCCTGATCTATCTACAGAGCCCCGCGGTGCAGAAGAAGCTGCTGATCGAACAGGGGCAGTCGCCCGTGGTCGAGAGCCTGTACCGCGACGAATCGCTGCTCGGCCACCCGGAACTCGGCTACCTCGGCACGCTCGCCCAGAGCATCGCCACCGCCACCGAACGGCCGGTGACGCCCTTCTACACGGCCGTCACCAAGGCCATCAGCGAGAACGCCTACGCGGCGATCAAGGGCGACAAGTCGGTCGACACGGCCCTGAGCGACATCCAGACGGCGATCCTCGCCGCGACGAGCGAGCAGTGATGCACGGCAGACGGGAACGACGCATGACCTCACAGGCATCCGGAGCGACCGGGCCGCGCCGCGGCCGGCTCGGCATCGTGCTGGTCTCCCCGACCCTCATCCTCCTCGCCGCCGTCATCGGCTACCCGATCGTCGCCGCGCTGGTCACGTCCTTCCGCGGCGACCCCGCCCTCCGGGACGGCTTCTTCACCCAGGGCGGCGAGTTCGCGGGGTTCTCCAACTACCTGCACTGGGTGGCCCAGCGCTGCGGGGACACCGCCTGCCCGCCCGGCACGCTCGGCGGGCAGTTCTGGACGTCGGTGCTCGTCACGCTGTTCCTCACCGTGGTCAGCGTGTCCTTGGAGGTCGTCATCGGCCTCCTGATGGCGGTCGTCATGAACCAGTCGTTCCTCGGCCGCGGGTTCCTGCGCGCCGTCGTGCTGGTGCCGTGGGCGATCCCGACGGCCGTCACCGCGAAACTCTGGTTCTTCATGTTCTCCTACGACGGCGTCATCAACCGCACCTTCGGCGCCCATGTCCTGTGGACCGACGACGCCTGGGCCGCGCGCTTCGCCGTCATCATCAGCGACGTATGGAAGACCACTCCGTTCGTCGCCCTGCTGATCCTCGCCGGGATGGCCGGCATACCCGGCGATCTGTACGAGGCGGCCCGCATCGACGGCGCCAGCGCCCTGCACGCCTTCTCCCGGATCACGCTGCCGCTCGTCCGGCCGGCGCTGCTCGTCGCCGTCGTCTTCCGCGTCCTGGACGTTCTGCGCATCTACGACCTCCCGGCCATCCTCACCCACGGCGGCGGAGGCGACGGGCACGCGACGACGACGCTGTCGATCTTGACCGTCCAGCAGCTCCGGCAGGGCTACGGCGGAGCCTCCGCGATCTCCACGCTGACGTTCCTGCTCATCTTCGGTGTCGCCATGGCGCTCGTCCGGGTCTTCCGGGTCAACCTCGTCCAGTCCGAACAGCATGGAGTGTCGTAGTCATGTCGGCAGCTCACACGAAGGACAGCTCCGCACGCCGGACGCCGCACCGGTGGCCGCGGCAACGCCTGTGGCTGTACGCGGGCGCAGCCGTCATCGTGGTGTGGTGCCTGGGCCCGTTCTACTGGATGATCGTCACCGCGTTCCGCGACGCGGGCCACACCTTCGACCCCACCCCGTGGCCGACGCACGTGACGCTGGACAACTTCCGCGCGGCGTTCGACACGAGCGGCGGCGACCACTTCGGACGAGCGCTGCTCAACAGCGCGATCATCGCCGGCGCCACCACCGTGCTCGCGCTGCTCATCGGAGGGCCCGCGGCATACGCGCTGGTACGGCTGCCGATGGGGGGCAAGACCAAGGTGCTGGCGGCCGTCCTGTGCGCGTCGATGTTCCCCGGCGTCGCGATCGTGACCCCGATGTTCCAGCTGTTCACCGAGATCCATTGGCTGGGGACCTTCCCCGCACTGATCCTTCCCGACCTGTCCTTCGCCCTGCCGCTGACGATCTGGATCCTCACCGGCTTCTTCGCCGCGATGCCCTGGGACCTGGAGAAGGCGGCGCAGGCGGACGGCGCGTCCCCCGGGCAGGCGTTCCGCCTGGTCCTGGTACCGCTGGCGGCCCCCGGTCTGTTCACCACCGCGATCATGGTCTTCCTGTCCGCGTGGGACGAGTACCTGCTGGCCGGTCTGCTCTCCAACGGGAACCCGGAGGTCGCGCCGGTCACCGTGGCGATCGCCAACTTCGCCGGCTCCCAGCCGCACCAGGTCCCCTACACAGCGATCATGGCGGCCGGGGCGATCGTGACCGTCCCCCTGATGCTCACCGTGCTGGTGTTCCAGCGGCGCATCGTCGCCGGGCTCACCGCAGGCGCCTTCAAGTGACCGCGTCCCGGCGGCCGGGTTCGGCCTGCAGAGGCGGGCGTTTCCAGGGCTGGTGCGGCCACTGCGCTGATCACGGCTGGGGCGCCGGCTGCGGGCCTTTGCGGTGGACCACCAGGTCGAAGGACGCCGAGGTGGTCTCCTCTTGTGGATCGGTGGCGGCTACCCTCCGCTCAGGCGATGCTTCCAAGTGGGGAGGCCACATGCGAGCAGTCGTCTACGACAGGTACGGCTCGACGGATTCACTACGGTTGGAGGACGTCCCGACGCCGTCGCCGGCTCCGAAGCAGGTCCTCGTACGCGTGGTGGCGACGTCGATCAATCTGTCGGACTGGGAGACCTTGCGCGGCGCTCCGTTGTACTCGCGCATCGGTGGACTGCGGAGGCCGGCGCGCAGGACGCTCGGCTCGGACATCGCCGGGCGGGTGGAGGGCGTGGGCTCGGAGGTGTCCCGCTTCCGCGCGGGAGACGAGGTGTACGGCGACAACCTCGATCTGAAGGGTGGCTTCGCCGAGTTCGCGGTGGCGCCCGAGTCGGCCCTCGCCCACAAGCCGAAGCATCTGACCTTCGCCGAGGCGTCGACGATTCCGCAGGCGGGCGCGATCGCGCTGCAGGGGACGGCCCCCGCCGGCGAGGGGCGCCGGATACTGATCAATGGGGCCGGCGGCGGCTCGGGATCGTTCGCGATCCAGTTGGCCAAACGCGCCGGCGCCCATGTGACCGGTGTCGACAACGCCGGCAAGCTCGACTTCATGCGGTCGCTGGGCGCCGACGAGGTGATCGACTACCGGAGGCGGGACTTCACCCGGACCGGCGAGCGGTACGACCTCGTGCTCGATCTCGTCGCCTCCCGCTCACCGCTCGCCTGCGGGCGTGCGTTGGCTCGCGGCGGCCGGTACTGGTGCGTGGGCGGCTCCGTGCCGGTCCTGCTCGGCATGGCGACGACCGGCTCGATCGCCGGCCGCCTCGCCGGGCGGAGAATGGGAGTTCTCGTGGTGCGTCCGGGCCCCGCGAGGTTCGGGCCGCTCACCGACCTCTGCGTCGCCGGCGAGGTGGCCATCCATATCGACCGCACCTTCGCGCTCAACGACGTGCCCGAGGCGCTGCGCCACGTCGGCGAAGGACACGCCCGCGGCAAGACCGTCGTGACGATCCCCTGACGCAGGGATAGCCAAGACACGTTGTGGCCCGTGCCGCTCGGCTCGTCGGCCGAGTGAGCGGCACGGGCCTTCCTAGGCGGACGCCGTCGCCGGGTCGTCCAGGAGCGGGTGCGATTCGAGCCGCGCCAGCAGGCTTCGCAGCTCGCCGGTCTCCTCGTCGGGCAGCGGCTGGAGCGGTGCCCGGGGCCGGCCGGTGTCCCGGGACTGGATCTCCAGTCCGGCCTTGATCGTCCGGGGAAGGCCGTGGGCGACGATGAACTTCAGGAACGGCAGGAGCTCGGTCAGGACCATGTCGGCCCGCCCGTGCCGCTCGCCCGCCGCCGCGGCGTGCAGCTCCAGGCACCAGCGCGGGACCAGGCAGGGCGCTGCCGTGCACCACCCGGCGGCGCCGGACCGGAACGCCTCCAGCGCCAGCGGGTTGCTCCCGTTGTAGACCGACAGCGCACCGTCCGAGAGCTCGCGAATGGCGCGGAAGCGCGCGGCGTCGCCGGAGCTCTCCTTGACCATGGTGAGGTTGGGGATCTGCCGGGCGAGGGCGACCACCGACTCCGGGGTCAGGTCCGTGCCGCTCGTGCCGGGGTTGTTGTAGAGCATCATCGGCAGGTCGGTGGCCTCCGCCACCGTGGCGAAGTGCCGCATGAGCTCGGCCTCGGTCAGCTTCCAGTACACCAGCGGAAGCACCATGATCGCTGTGGCGCCGTGCCGGGCGGCCACGCGGGCCCGGCGGACCGTCGCGTCCGTGCTCCAGTGCGAGACGCCGACCAGCGTGGGGACGCGGCCCGCGACGGTCCGCAGCGTGGTCTCGCAGACGGCGTCCCACTCGCTCTCGCGGAGGTAGGCGGTCTCGCCGGTACTGCCCAGCGGGGCGATGCCGTGGCTCCCGGCGTCCACCAGCTCTTCGGTGAGCCGCCGCAGCGCGGCCAGGTCGACGTCGCCGGTGCCGCGGTCGAACGGGGTGACGGGGTAGGCGATGACCCCGCTCAGGGGCGGGTTCGCCGTCACAGCCGCACCTCGCCCGTGACGCAGTCGGGGTGGTCGCGCAGGGCTCTGCGCGCGTAGTACGCGAAGTTGGCCTTGTTGCGCCGGTCCGTCGACGTCCAGTCGTGGGCCTCGCGGGCCAGGGCCGGGTCCAGGGGCTGGACGGTGCCCGCCGCCATGGCGAGGAGCTGCAGCCTCGCGGCGCGCTCGATGAGCATGGCCAGGGTGCACGCCTCCTCGATCGTGCCACCGGTGACGAGCTGCCCGTGATGCGCGAGAAGGATGGCGCGCTTGTCCCCCAGGGCGGCGGAGATGATCTCGCCCTCCTCGTTGCCGACGGGGATACCGGGCCAGTCCTTGAGGAAGGCGCAGTCGTCGTACAGCGGAGTGGTGTCCATCTGGGAGACCACGAGGGGGACTTCCAGCATCGCGAGCGCCGCGGTGTGCAGCGAGTGCGTGTGGATGATGCAGTTGACGTCCTCCCGGACCCGGTAGATCCAGGAGTGGAAACGGTTCGCGGGGTTGGGCATGCCCTCGCCCTCCAGTACCTGGAGGTCCTCGTCCACCAGCAGGAGGTTGTCCTCGGTGATCTCGTCGAAGCCGAGCCCCAGCCGCTGGGTGAGGTAGGTGCCCGGCTCCCGCCCGCGGGCACTGATCTGCCCGGCGAGGCCCGAGTCGTGCCCGCCGTCGAACGCGATCCGGCAGGTCAGGGCCAGCTTCTGCCGCGTGGTGAGCCCTGAGTCGCCGAAGTGGTCGCCCATCTGCCGCTGGGCGCGCTCGACGAGCACGTCCTTGGAGTCCTGCAGCGTCTTCGCCATGCCTCCTCCATCTCGGGGGCCGGTCCGTCCGGTCTCGGTGACCGCGGGCGACACCCGGGGAAACAATGTTTACTTTAGGACACCTTGTGTCATGCGACAAGGAGCGGACGCGGGCGCGCTCCCTCCGGGGAGGGACGCGCAGGGCTCACCCGGGCCCACCGAGGGACATACTGGGATTTCCGGCTGGCAACGTGGCTGGGGGACGCGGGAAGGAAGAACTCAGTGATCAACCGGGTGCGCCGGCTGCGCAAGGAGCGGCTGATGACGCTGGAGGTACTGGCCGAGCGCTCCGGCGTCACGAAGAGCTATCTCTCCAAGGTCGAGCGCGGGCGGAGCATCCCGTCGATCGCCGTCTGCGTCTCGCTCGCCAAGGCCCTGGACGTCCCGCTCGACACGCTCTTCGCCGAGGCCACGGAACTGACCGAGGTCACCGTCACCCGGGCCGGAGAGCGGCCTCCGCTCACCTCGGGCGACGAGACCGCCTCCCGCTACGAAGGCATCGCGCTGGACGCCAGCGCCAAGCGGATGACGCCGTTCATGCTCTACCCGCCGCACGACACCGGTCCGCTTCCCTTCCGGGACCATCCGGGAGAGGAGTTCCTCTTCGTCCACCAGGGACGCGCCGAACTCATTCTCCCGTCCCAGACCATCGAACTCGATGCCGGAGACGCCGCCTATTTCAAGGCCACGACCCCCCACAAATGCCGCTCCCTGAGCAAGGATCGCGCCAGTCTCCTGCTCATGGTCTGCGACGACCGGGACGCAGACCAGATACCTCATCCGCACCTCCCCTAGGGCCACGGCCGAGTTCCGGAACTGTGAAAGAGTGACTCATGCCCTTGAGAACGCACGAGCTCAGGACTTCGATCGCCGTGTCCGACATACAGAAGGCGGCCGAGTTCTACGAAGGCAGGCTGGGCCTGCCGGTGCTGCGTTCGGGCCCCAGCGCTCACATCACCGGGGGCAGCCGCGTCTACGGTTCTGGCGGTGGGCCGGCGCTGAACGTGTACCAGTCGGTCACCGCCGGGAAGACCCCGGCCACACTGGCGACGTGGTACGTCGACGACATCGACCAGATCGTGGACGAACTCACCTCGTCCGGCGTCGAGTTCGTCCGCTACGAGCAGTACGAACACGACGCCAAGGGGATCACCGCTCGGGCCGGTGGCGGGCGTATCGCCTGGTTCCAGGACCCGGACGGCAACACCTTCGCCGTCGAAGCCGACATCTGATTTCCTGTCGGGGATGCGGCACCGCCGGTGCCAGGCGTTTCAGGGTATGCGCATGTCAGGATTCGACTGGGACATGCACGTATCAATGCCCCGGTTGTAGGGCGTGTCGGGGTTGAACAGGGCGTAGGAGTACGAACAACAGGGATTGTGACGTTCCCCCTCGTTCGCATAGTCGGCACCGAACAGGGCCTCGACGCCGACCGCCTCGTACGGTCCCGGCGGCAGCTTTCGGCACCTCGTCGTAGTAGTTCACCAGCCGGAACGTCTGCACGCTCAGGTCGTTGTAGTAGTCCTTGAAATTCGACTCCCCGACCTTGGGGCTGGCCTGATTGCCATGAAGGATTTTGGCGACGGGTATTCCCGCTGAGCAGGCCAGCGGCACGATCAGGGTCGCCAGGGTCGAGCCGAGGCTGTGCCCGGTCACGATGAGCCTTGCGCCGCTCTGGGCTATCTGCGACAACTCTCCCATAAAGGTGCCCTGGTCGAAACCGTTGAAGACTTCACTGAACCCTTTCTCCACCCGGATGTTCCTGATGGGCGTACTCGTCGGCGGGTCATAGGGCACCAGATCGGCCTTGGCGTCCATGATGAAGTCGTCGTCCGTCTGCGACCCGCGAAACGCGAGGTACACGGTATTGCTGTCAGGCCCGTAGGCGAAGACCGCGAAAGGTTCCGAGATCTTCTTGGCCACCGGGGTGAAACTACTCCAGAAAGGGCCGCGGAACGTCCACTGGTCGAGCGGGAAGGCGGGACCGGTGATGGGGCAGCTGTCCGAGGGCGTCCAGGAGAACGAGGGGGCACCCGGCTTGCCTTCGGCCTTCCATTGTTCACACATTTCGCAGGCTACGTTGACGACGAAGGAACAGGTTCGGGCGATGTCCAGGTCATAGCCGGGAGGAACCTTGAGCGGCATCTCGTTCCCGTTGGGCAACGGTGCTCCTTCATGACGTCGGGACGGGCGGCTGCGTTCGCCGTGAACCTAACCACCCCGGTTCAGCGCCACTCACGAGAGCCCAGGTTTTGAGCTTCTCCATGCCATGTCCATAAAGACCGGCGACTCCGAGCGCGGGTACTACCTGCCGTCGTGCCGATGGGCTCTGATCTGGTCCAAAAGAGTCAGTGTTCGCTGGTGCCAGTGCTGGTCACCGGCCTCCTGGTAGGCGCAGGCCGCCTTCTCGATCGCCGCTGCGGCTTCGTCCGGCCGGCCCGCCGCATGCCGGGCCAGCCCCAGCCCGTGCCACGCCGTGGCTTCGCCGTGTCGGTCGCCGGTCCGGCGGAAGATCTCTGCGGCGTCGGCGTGGGCGGTGATCGCTTCGTCCAGCCGCCCGGTCCCCTTGAGGGCGCTCCCGAGGTTGTTGACGGCCAGGCCTTCGCGGCGCCGGTCTCCGGCCTGGCGGAAGATCTGGACGGCCTCGGTGAGCATGGTGATCGCTTCCTCGAACCGCCGCACGTCGCGCAAGGCGCTGCCGAGGTTGTTCAGGGCCAGACCCTCGCGGCGCCGGTCTCCGGTCTCTCGGTAGAGGGCGGCGGCGTCGGTGTAGGCGGTGATGGCCTCTTCGTAGCGTTGCTGGACGAGCAGGGCGCTGCCGAGGTTGTTCAGCGCCCGGGCCTCACCGGGCCGATC
This sequence comes from Actinomadura sp. NPDC023710, assembly GCF_040639875.1. Lineage (NCBI taxonomy): Bacteria > Bacillati > Actinomycetota > Actinomycetes > Streptosporangiales > Thermomonosporaceae > Actinomadura > Actinomadura sp. NPDC023710. The sequence continues at coordinate 161,914 of NZ_JBFAGB010000013.1, read as the reverse complement.
ATCGTTCTGGCGGTAGAGGGCCGCGGCGTCGGTGTGCGCGGTGACGGCCTCCTCGAAACGCTGGAGGCGGCGGAACGCGATGCCGAGCCCGTTGAGCGCGTCGGCCTGGGCGGGCTCGTCTCCGGTCTGGCGGGCGGCTTGCAAGGCCAGGGTGGACACCTGGAGTGTGTCGGCGGTGCGGTTCCGCAGGTTCAGGTACTCGCCCAAAGCGAGGGCGATGTGACGGGTGACGCCGGGACGTCCGGCGTCGGCGGCGGTTCGCGCCGCGGCGATCAGGTTGGGCAGCTCGATGTCCAGCCAGACCAGCGCGTCGCCTCGTCCGGTGAACATCCGCCTGCGATCGCGGGTGGTGGGACGGAGTTGATGGTCGGCGTCGACGGCGGCGGCCCGGTAGTGCTCGAGCAGCCGTGCGAGCGCGTCGTTGTCGTGCTCCCCGGCTTCAGTGGGGCCGAGGGCGGTGACGAAGGTGCGGGCGGAGTCGCGCAGACGCCACCACCCGTACGGCTCCCCCACCTCCACCAGTGACATCTGGGTCAGCGCCTCCGCCGTGGCCAGGGCTTCGGCGGCGGGCAGGCCGAGCAGAGCGGAGAGGGCGGGTGTGGAGATCTGGGGCCCGGGATTGAGAGGCATCATCCGCAGCGCCCGCTGCTGGGCGCCGGTGAGGTGCTCGTAGAGATCGTGCAACCGGTCGCCGACGTCGGACGGACTGTGCCGGGTCGGAACGACCACCGGCTCCGGTGCAGGCGGCCCGGCGGCGGAGGGCTCGGGGAGCAGTCCTTCGGGCAGGTAGCCGGAGCGGACGTCGAGGCGCCATCCGTGGGCGAGGACGGCCAGGTTCGCCAGCGCGATGGCGGTGAGGGGCAGCAGTGTCCGGGGTGCGGGATCGTCGCCGATGTCCTCGCGGTAGCGGTCGAGGCGGTCGGCCAGGGCCTGTTCGAAGGCGGCCTGGTCGTCGTCGAGCAGCACCCGCAGGAGGTGCTGGTCGGGGGTCAGCGGCCCGGCCGCGTCCAGCCGCAGCGCGGCGCGGACGCGGGCCTGGCGGTCGGGTTTGGCGACCAGCGGGGGTTCGTCGCCGTCGACGAGGTAGTCGGCCAGCGCGTCCATCTCGGCCAGCGCGGCCGCGGGTTCGGTGGGCGAGACGTGGATCTCGGGCGCGACGTCGAACCTGAGGACCATGTTCCGACGCCACGGCACCTCGAAGGCGCTGCTGATCAGGCACAGGGCGAACGACCGGGCCCATTCGGTGACCGGCGGCGTCCGGGACTCGTCCATGGAGTAGGACGTTTCGGGGCTGGTGAGCTTTGTGGCGCCATACCGGGTTGTGAGGACGGGAAAGTCGACCTCGAAGTCGCCGTTGGGCCAGAGCCTGCGGTCCAGGACGGCCGCCGCGCACTCCGCCGCGGTCCGCAGGGCGGAGCGCGCCGGAGGCCCCGACAGCGCCGGGTCGAACCGGGCGCAGGCCGCGACGTGATCCAGGAGTTCATCGCAGATCTCCGCGAACGCTTCGGGGCGGTATTCGTGCCCCAGGTGCATCCTGTGCCAACGTGTGAAGGTCCGTCCCTCGATATCGGTGAGCGCCTGGTCGATGAGCGGCCTTTCGACCTGGTGACACGGAACTTGGTACACGGATGCGGCCCCTCGCCCTCTCGTCTGCGGGTCATGACGGTTCCTGTGATCGATGACTTCGGTCGAACGGTCATCGGATGCGCGGTGGACCGACCTCGCACAACGCGCGTTCGCAGGCTGCTCAGCGCGGCCGGACTCCGTCGATGGCGATCGCCAGCAGGTGGTCCGCCTCGGAGGGGCCGTCGGCTTCGTGCTCGCTGGCCAGGGAGATGGCGCCGACGAGTTTCAGCAGCTGGACGATGGTGATCTCAGGGCGCACGGCGTTGGCCGCCTGGGCGCGGGTGAGGAGTTGCGCGCCCGCGTTGACCACCATGTCGTGACAGGTGCCGCCGAGTGTCGGGTCGCCACCGTGGCGCGTCAGCGACGTGCTCAGTCCGCGGTTGGCCGCGGCGTGGACGCCGACGGCGCGGAGCCAGGTGAACAGCGCTTCTCCCGGATCGGCGGCGGTGACCAGGGCGTCGGCCTGGGCGCAGAGTGCCGCGACCCGGTCTTTGAAGACCGCTTCCAGGAGCGCCCACCGCGTGGGGAAGTGCCGGTGCAGGGTGGCAGAGCCGACTCCGGCCCGGCGGGCGATCTCCTCCAGGGACGCCTCGGCGCCGCGCTCGGCGATGAGGGCCTCGGCGGCGGCCACGATCCGGCCGACGTTGCGGCGGGCGTCGGCACGCATCTGCTGCCCGGGTGGCGTGTCGGCGTCGGCCATGAGCGGCTCCTGACTGCTTGCTAAACGGGGTGGCCCCCCATATCGTAGCGGCCACTAACTGGGGTGGCACCCCACTTGTGGGACGGGACGCCCTTCTGCGGCTTCACCTGAGGAGATGACAGTGGCATCGACGAACAAGACGGTCGCGGTGGTAGGAGCGACCGGGTTGCAGGGAAGGGCCGTGACACGTCACCTGCTGCGCGACGGCTGGCGGGTGCGGGCGCTCACTCGCGATCCGGACGCGGCCCCTGCCCGGGCGCTGGTGCGGGCCGGTGCGCAGATCGTGCGGGCACGGATGGAGGACGTCGGCTCCCTGGTCTCCGCGGCCGAGGGCGCATGGGGGCTGTTCAGCGTGCAGCCCACGGTCGGCTCACCGGGCACCGCACCGGACTTCACCACCGAGGACGAGGTGCGCTGGGGCGTGAACGTCGCCGAAGCCGCGCAGGCCGCCGACGTCGGACACCTGGTGTTCACCTCGGTCGCCGGCGCGGACCGTCATCTCAGCGAGAAGGTGCCGGTGAACCTGGTCAGCAAGTGGCGGATCGAGCAGCGCATCGCCGAGTTCGGCCTCCCTGCGACGATCCTGCGGCCGGTGTCCTTCATGGAGAACTTCACCGGCGGCTATGCGCTGCGGAACGGAACCCTGACCAGCGGAGTCGCACCGGACACCGTCCAGCAGCTCATCGCCGTCGACGACGTCGGCGCCATCGCCGCGGCGGCCTTCGCCGAGCCGCACGAGTGGATCGGCCGGGCGGTCTCCCTGGCCGCCGAGGAGCTCACCCCGGTCCAGGTCGCCGAGGCCATCGGAACGGCGCTCGGCATCCCGCTGCCGTACGTCCAGATCCCGCTCGAAACGATCCGGAACGTCAGCGAGGACTTCGCCTACGCCAACCAATGGCTCAACGAACTCGGCTACCGGACGGACATCGCCGCCACCCGGCGCATCCACCCCGCCGCGATGGACTTCGACACCTGGCTGGAACGCACCGGCACGACCCAGATCGCCGCGTTCCTGAGTTCCGCGCGCACCGCCGACCAAGGCGCGTGAGCGAGTCATCGGAGTCGAGGATCGGCCGTCGCCGCAGATCAGATCATGCCCCCGTACATGGCGCAGTACGCCGTGGCGCCGCTCGTCGACACGCAGAACACGGTCTCGCCGTCCTCACGTGGTGGTGGGCCGCTCGGCAGGCCCGTAGCGGCGACGCCGCAGCCACCGTCGCGCCGGTCATGAGCGCCGCCGCCGGCGGCGACGTCCGCCCGTCCTGCGGTCCGCGTCAGGACGGCATCGCGGGAAAACCCGAACGCCAGGTCGGGTACTGCGGCCGCCACCCGAGGGAACGGGCCCGGGTGTTGCGGGCACCGCGCTGCCAGCGGGCTCCGCCGGTCTCGGCGGGCGGCACGGGGACTCCGAGCACATCGGCCAGGACCGGCAGCCAGTCCCGCCCCGCCGCAGGCTCGTCGTCGACGATGTTGACCACGCCGCTCGGCCAGTCCAGAGCGTCGACCGCCGCCCTCGCGGCATCCGCCGCATGCACGAAGGAGGTCACCGCGTCGTCGGCTCGAAGGCCCCCGAGCAGCACGGCGGCCGGAGCGTCGGCGGGAAGCCGTCCGGCGAGCTTGTCGGCGGCCATCCCGCCCGGCGAGTACCAGGTCCTCGGCCCGTAGAGGACGCCGTACCGCAGGACGACATACTCCTCCAACTCCGCGACCGCCTCCTCCAACGCGCGGACCCCGCCCACCAGGGTCGCTCTGGACGGGTCCGCCTTGTCGAGGCGGACGGTCTCGTCGGCCGGCCCGTCGCCGGGCTCGTACGCCCATGCGACCGACTGCGCGATGATGCGCTTGACGCCGGCGTTCCTGGCGGAGTCGACCAGATTGCGGGTGCCCTCCCGGCGAATACGGCCGTTGTCCGCGGGCGAGCCCCCGGCCAGGGCGGTCAACTGGTGGATCACCGTGTCCGGTGACGCGGACTCGAGGGCGCCGCGGAGCCCGTCGGCGTCGAACACGTCCACCTGGACCGGCACCGCCCCCTGAGCACGCAGCCTTCCAAGGCCCGCCTCGGTGCGGGCCGTCCCGGTGACCTGGTGCCCGCCATCGATCAGAAGGGGCACCAGGAGGGCACCGACGGCCCCGGTGGCACCGGCGACAAAGACATGCACAGCGAGATCCTTCCAATGACACGGAACAGCGCCGAGATGGCGGCCGCATGGGTACCGCAACCGTAGAAACGAACGCCCCCAATAAAATGGGCCATTCGACGAGCGAAGGATTGGACCACTTGGACCCGGCTGGAGATGCACGCTTCGAGCGGCCCGCCGGCCTGGAACTCCTGCTGGACGTGCCCGCTCGCGGCAGGCGCCGCCAGGCCGTCGAGGATGCCCTGCGGAGCGCAATCCGGGACGGGCGGCTCCCCACCGGGACGCGCCTGCCCTCCAGCAGGGACCTCGCCCTCCACCTCGGTCTGGCGCGGGGCACGGTGGCGGCGGCGTACGAGCAGCTCGTCGCCGAGGGGTGGCTCACCGCCCGCTCGGGGTCGGGCACCCGCGTCGCCGCCGGCGCTTCCACGTCCGCGATCGCCCGGAGGCCCTCCTCCACGGCGTCGCCGACGTCTCACGACCTGCGCCCCGGCCGCCCGGACACCCACACCTTCCCGCGTGCCGCCTGGTCCCGCGCGATGCGCCACGTGCTGGGCGAGGCACCCGCCGACACCTTCGGAGCAGGCGATCCGCGGGGGCGGATGGAGCTCCGCCGGACCCTCGCCGCCTACCTCGGGCGGGTGCGCGGCGTCCGCGTCGACCCGTCCCACCTGATCGTCTGTTCCGGGTTCACGCAGGCGGTGGGCCTGCTCACCGAGGTCTTCGCCCAGCTCGGGGTGAGGACGGTCGGCATGGAGGACCCGGCCGTCGGCGACCATGTTTCGATCGTCGCCTCCCGGCTGGACGTCGCGGATCTTCCCATCGACGCGGACGGGGTCTCCTCCAGCGGCCTGGTCGCCTCCGGCGCGCAGGCCCTGGTCTGCACGCCGGCGCACCAGTTTCCGCTGGGCATGAGCATGTCGCCCGCGCGCCGCGCCGAACTGCTCGCCTGGGCGGACGAGGGACTCGGCTGGATCGTCGAGGACGACTACGACGGAGAGTTCCGCTATGACCGGCGTCCCATCGGCGCGCTCCAGGCCCGCCGTCCGACCAGGGTCGTCTACGCGGGATCGACGAGCAAGAGCCTGGGACCCGGAGTGCGGCTCGGGTGGATCGCCTGCCCCCCGCATCTTCTCGATCCGCTCACCGAGGCCAAGCGCCGGGCGCGCGGAACCAGCCCGCTCGAACAGCTCGCGCTCGCCCGGATGATCGAGGCAGGCGACTACGACCGGCACCTGCGCACGGTCCGCCGCGAGTATCGGCGGCGCCGCGACCTGTTGGCAAAGGCCGTACGGTCGCGGCTGCCGGGCGCGCACCTCCTCGGAGTCCAGGCGGGCGTGCAGGCCATCCTCGAACTACCCGCGGGGGCACCGGACGAGATGACCGTGACCCGGGAACTGCGCGCCGCGTCGGTCGAGCTCCACCCTTTGAGCGCGTACCTGCGCTCGGCTCCCGTCCGGCCGCGCACCTCGTTGGTGGTCGGCTACGGCGCCCCCTCCGCGTCCAGATACGCGGCGGCGATCGAGGCCCTCGTCACCTGCCTTGAGCGCCTTCATCGCTCCTGACCAATCGGCCCAATCTTCCGCGGCTCGAACGGCCCAATCGGATGGACCGTTCGGCGCCTAACCTCCGAGCATGCAGAGTTCACCGTCCAACACCGTCCTGACCGTCCTTCAGGAACAGCACCCCCATGTTCCCGAGGGGGCGTGCGCGTCGACCGTCCTCATCGAACTCCCGCCCGGCGACCCGGGCACCCCTCCGCACCGCCATGCCGGTCCCGTCTTCGGCTACATGCTCGAAGGGGAGATGATCTTCGAGTTGGAGGGCGAGCCCGAGCGGGTCGTCCGCGCGGGAGAGGCGTTCTGGGAGCCCGGCGGTGACGTGATCCACTACCAGGCCGCGAACAACCTCGCAGGCGAGTGGAGCCGCTTCGTCGTCGTGATGATGTGCATTCCGGGCCAGCCGATGCTCACGCTGGTGGACGAGGAGGAGTTGAAGCTCCGCCAGCACCGTCGCGCGCTCCGATCAATGTCCGGCATGACCTGCCCCGTGCACCCCTCGGAGACCACCTGAGCCATCCACGATCTCAGCGCACTGGAACAGGCGAAGCTGATCAAGGCCAAGGGCATCAGCCCACCCGAACCGATGCGGAACCCCAGAGCACCGCTCTGGTATAACAGCCCCGGACTTTCAATCCGATGGTCGGGATTTCAGACTTCCGACAGTTGCTCGCGTTCGCGCAGGAGGGGTGTCTTTGACTGTTCCTCTAACGGACACCGCAGGTGCGGGCATCCGGAGCCGTCGGCCGCACCGTTCCGATGCGTGTACGCGTTGGCGCTTCAAGGGGTGGCTCATCGGGCGGGCCGGTGCCGTTCACGCGGCAACCACAGGCCGAGGCTAAGCCGACGTGCTGTCTTTCGTCGTCTCGGCCCTCGTCTGCGCCGCGCTGGGGTTCGCCGGTGGCCTGCTCCTGCGGCCCGTGGCCGATCGGATGTTCCGGCGCCGTCCGTCGCTGCGTTCGTACCGTCGCGAGTTGACCGGTCCACGGCCAGGGCTGGCGTTCTACGTCATCCCGCCAGGCCTCGGCGACACCGACGAGATCGTGGCCGAGTTGACCGCGGGCCGGCGCCCCCGGCTCTGCCTGATCGGCCGGTTGTGCGGGCCGCTGCCGTACGACCGGGTCGCCGTGCCCGAGAACGCTCTGCTGCGCGGTGCCCTGTGGGTGGCGCCGGGACTGCTGATGTTCGATCCGCGCGGTGACGCCGAGATGAGCGTCCTGGAGGCCCCGTACGGGGTGGAGACGAGCGAGCCGATGCTCACCGAAGCGGGCGATCTGGTCCTCACGCTCGATCTCGGCGACGGCGTGCTCGTCTTCGAACCCGCACCCGACACCGACCTCGAACACGCATGGAGCCGGATTCGCAGCGTCCTCGAGGACGACCAGCCCAGCGCGTAAGGGTGCCCGTAGACCTGGCGAGATCATGTCTCACCGGCTCGGCGCTGAGGCGGTCCCGGGGAGGGCGCTCGTTCAGCGGTCGGTGACGATGAGCAGGCGCGGGCTCTGGTTCAGGCGGCGGGCTCCGATGTCGGTGCAGACGACGACGTCCTCGATCCGCGCACCGTACAGTCCCGGAAGGTAGATGGCGGGCTGGACGGACATGGTCATGCCGGGCTCGATGACGGTCTGGTCCTCCGAGGTCAGGTAGGGCGGTTCGAACTGGTCGAGGCCGACCCCGTGGCCCGTCCGATGGACGAAGAACAGCCCGTACCCGCTGGCCGCGATGGCGGTGCGGCAAACCTCGTCGATCTCGGCGGCGGTGACACCGGGGCGCACCGCCTCGCAGGCGGCGCTGTGGACGGCGAGCACGACGGAGTACATGGCCTCGAAGTCCTCGGGCGGCTCGGCCACGACGAACATCCGGGTGATGTCGGAGCAGTAGCCCTCGTGCCGTCCGCCGATGTTGACCAGGACCGCGTCGCCCGGGTTGATCACCCGTTCGGTGGGCCGGTGATACGGGGCGGCGGAGTGCTCCCCCGCCGCGACGGTGACGAGCGTGACCTCGTCGTGGCCGGTCTCCAGCAGCAGCAGGCGCAGCAGCCGCGCCATCTCTCGTTCGGTGGTGCCGGACCAGCGCAGTTCGGCGGCCATCGCCACGGCCCGGTCGGCGGCGATGGCCGCGCGTTCCATGGCCGCGATCTCGGCGTCGGACTTGCGCATCCGCAGTGGTGCGAGGAGCGGTTCGGCCGAGGCGAACAGAGTCTGGGGGCCGAGCCGCTCCTGGATGGACAGCAGTTCGTGCGCGGGCATCTGGGGGTCTATGGCGACCCGCGCACCCACCGGGATCAGGGACGAGGCATCGGGAACATGCGCGGGCGGGCCGTCCGGCGTGATGACGAGGAAGCCGTGCCGCGCCGAGTCGGCCAGGTACCGCAGGTTCGAGGAAGGCCGCAGGACGAGGACGTCCACCTCGTGCTCGATCATGCGGGCCCGCACCCGCTCCATGCGGTCGTCGCTCACTGCGGCGCCGAGTCGTAGAGCCAGCAGGCCACCCCGCGCTCCTGCACCGGTTCACGCTGCGAGCAGATCTCCATGGCGTGGGGACAGCGCGGGTGGAACCGGCAGCCGGACGGCGGCGACGCGGGGTCCGGCACGTCGCCGGGCAACTCGTCGGGAAGCGTGCCCGCGCCGTCCGGCGCGGGGATGGCGGCCAGCAGGGCCCGGGTGTAGGGGTGTTTCGGGTCGGCCCAGACCTCGGCGGTACGGCCGATCTCGACGATCTTGCCCAGGTACATGACCGCGATCCGGTCCGCGATCATCCGGACGACCGACAGGTCGTGGCTGATGAAGAGCAGCCCCGCCCCCGACTCGAGGGTCAGCGACCGCATCAGCCCCGCGACCTGCGCCTGGGCGGAGGCGTCCAGCGCGGAGATCGGCTCGTCGCCGATCAGCAGGGAGGGGCGGGCGGCCAGGGCGCGGGCGATGGCGATGCGCTGCCGCTGCCCGCCGGAGAACTCGTGCGGGTAGCGGGCGGCCATGTCGGCCGACAGCCCCACCCGTTCCAGCAACTCGCCAGGGGTCGGGCCGCCGCGCCGGCCGTCGGCGATCTGGCCGCCGACCCGGCGGCGCGGGTTCAGCGACGCGAACGGGTCCTGGAACACCATCTGGATCCGGGTCAGCGCGGGATCGCGGCGGCGCAGGCCGAGCGGCGTCACCGGGCGGCCCTCGAACCCGATGGAACCGCCGGACGGGCGGACGATCCCGCAGATGGCGCGTGCCAGCGTGGACTTTCCGCAGCCCGACTCGCCGACCAGGCCGACGACCTCGCCGGGCGCGACGGACAGGTCGACACCCGCCACCGCCCGCACCGGGGGCCGGTCCGGGCTGCGATGGTCGACCACCAGGTTCTCGACGGCCAGCAGCGACGTGGCGGGCGCCGGTTCGGCGCCGTCCAGCAGTTTCATGAAGTGCTCCGCTCCGGCAGCGCGTCCAGCAGCATTCGGGTGTACTGGTCGGCGGGCTCGCGCATGACCTGGGCACGCGCGCCGGTCTCGACCAGCAGGCCCGCCCGCATCACGCTGATCGTGTCGGCCACCGCCGACATGACGCCCAGGTCGTGGGTGACCAGCAGGACGGCGAGTCCGAGTTCGTCGCACAGGCCGCGCAGGAGGCGCAGCACGCCGGCCTGGACGGTCACGTCGAGCGCGGTGGTCGGCTCGTCCGCGATCAGGACCTTGGGGTCGCAGGCCAGCGCGGCCGCGATCGCGATGCGCTGGCGCATGCCGCCGGAGAACTGGTGGGGGTACCGCCTGAGCGCGCCGTCGGCGTCCGGGATGCGCACCCTCGTCAGCAGTTCGACCGCGCGGCGGTGCGCCTCGGCCTTGTCCAGCTTCAGATGGTGACGCATGTGGTCGGTGAGCTGGCGGCCGATCGAGAGCATGGGGTGCAGGCTCGTCGACTGGTCCTGGAAGACCATGCCGATCTCGCTGCCGCGCAGCGCGTTCATCTTCTTGGGCGGGAGGGCCAGCAGGTCGGTTCCGTCGAACAGGATCCGCCCGCCGGTGCGCGCGCCATGCGGAAGCAGTCCCATGACACCCAGCCCCGTCATGGTCTTCCCGGAGCCGCTCTCGCCCGCCAGCCCGTGGATGCGGCCCGGTTCCAGCACGAGGTCGACCCCGCGGATGATCTGCCGTCCCCCCAGCTCGACGGTGAGCCCCTCGATGTTCAGCAGGGTCACAGCGCTCGCTCCTTGATCGCCCGTGCGGTGCGCGGGTCGAGCGCGTCGCGCATCGTGTCACCGAGGAAGTTGAAGGCCAGCACCACCGTCAGGATGGCGAGGCCGGGGAACACTCCGACCCACCACTTGTCGAACACGTGCGTGGCCGAAGCCACCATCGAGCCCCATTCGGCGGTGGGCGGCTTGGCGCCGAGTCCGAGGAACGACAGTCCCGACAGCAGCAGGAGCTGGGTGCCGATGTCGAGGGTGGCCAGCACCAGGACCGGTCCGGTCACGTTCGGCAGCACGTCGGTGCGCAGCGAGCGCCACGCCGAGAACCCGAGCAGCCGCCCGCTGATCACGAATTCGCGGGACCGGACGCCGAGCACCAGGCCGCGGGTGACCCGGGCGTACGCGGGCCAGGAGACGACGAGCACGGCCAGCACCGCGTTGCGCAGACTGGCGCCGAGCGAGGCGGCCACGGCCATCGCGAGGATGACGGTGGGGAACGCGAACACCAGGTCCGCCACCCGCATGATCGTCTCGTCCAGCCAGCGGCCGAAGTAGCCGGCGCACGCCCCCAGCAGCCCGCCGATGACGACGGACATCACGACCAGCAGCAGGGTGAGCGGGATGGACAGGCGTGCGCCGTACAGCACCCGGCTGAGGACGTCGCGGCCGAGTTCGTCGGTGCCGAACCAGTGCGCTCCGCTCGGTGCCTGGAGCCGCGGGAATGCCTGGCTCAGCGGGTCGTGCGGCGCGAGCAGCGGCGCGGCGAGCACCACGACCAGCCATGCCGCCGCGATGACGAGGCCGACGACGGCGAGCGGCTTGCGCCATGCCTCCGGTACCCGGCGGCTCACGTGTGCCTCACTCTCGGGTCGATGACGCCGTACAGCATGTCCACCACCAGGTTGACGACCACGTAGATCACGCCCACGACGAGACCGACGCCCATCACCGCGGGCAGGTCGAGGGTGGTCGCGCTCTTGTACGCGTACTCGCCGATGCCGGGCCAGGCGTAGATCGCCTCGACGAGCACGGTGCCGGACAGCAGGCTGCCGAAGGCCAGCCCCGCCACCGTGATGACCGGCACCAGCGCGGCGCGCAGCGTGTACCGGAACAGGACGGTGCGGCCGGGCAGCCCCTTGGCCCTGGCGGCCCGCACGTAGTCCTGGCCGAGCACCTCCAGCACGGCCGACCGCGTGAACCTCGTGAGCAGGCCGATCGTGTAAGCGGCGAGCACCAGCGCGGGCAGAACGAGGTGGCCGACGGCGCTGGCGAAGACGTCCCACTGGCCGGCGAGCGCCGCGTCCACCGTGTAGAGGCCGGTGGTGTGCGGAGGAGGCGCCATGGCCGGGGAGAGCCTGCCGGAGCCCGGCGCCAGGCCGAACTTGTAGAAGAAGAGGTAGAAGGCCAGCAGCGCCAGCCAGAACGTCGGGACCGAGACGCCGGCCAGGCTGGTCACCCGCAGGACCTGGTCCACGAGCCGGTCCCGGCGCAACGCCGCGATCACTCCGAACGCGACGCCGACCAGCAGCGACACCAGCAGCGCCGTGCCGGCCAGCTCGAACGTCGCGGGGACGAACTCCTGCAGGTCGTCGGCGACCGGGCGGTGGCTCTGCTGCGACTCGCCGAGGTCTCCGCGGACGAGGCCGCCCATGTAGGTCGCGTACTGCACCGGCAACGGCTTGTCGAGGCCGTGCTCCTCCCGGAACTGCTGGACGATCGCCGGGTTGGAGAGCGCCTGCTGGCCGAGGTTCGCGGTGGCCGGGTCACCGGGCACCATGTTGGTCAGGACGAAGGTGACCAGGGTGACTCCGACGGCGAGCAGCACGGAGACCGCCAGCCGCCGGACCAGGAACCGCATCAGCGGATACCGTGACCACCACCGGACGCCGGGTGGCCGGCGGCGGTCGGGCGTCCGCTCCTCCGACGGGTGATGGGGTTTCATTTGCTGCCGAGCGCCGCGATCTCGAAGGTCCACACCGGGTTGACCGCCAGGCCGGTCAGCGATCCGGCGGTGACCAGGCGCTGGCTCGGCTGCATCAGCGGCACGATCGGGCCGCGCGCGTTGAGCTGGGTCTGGATCTGGTGGTACTGGGCGAACCGGTCATCGCCGATGGTGGTCGCGGCCTTGGCGCCGGCGTCCTCCAGTGCCTTGTCCGCGCCCTTCTTCCAGCCCGCGCGCTCGCCGATCAGCCCGCCGGGCAGGAAGGCGAGGTAGTTGCTGGCGTCCGGGTAGTCCGGGCTCCACCACCACAGACCCATCTCCTCCTTGCCGTCGCGGTAGCTCTCCAGCGCGGTCGCGATCGGCGCGGGGACGAGGTCGACGGTGATGCCGACCTCCTTCAGATTGGCCTGGATGCGCTCGGCCAGCGGCTGGAAGGACAGGCCGTTGAGCGTGAAGTCGCTGGGGAACTCCAGCTTGACCCTGGGGTTGGTGATCCCACCGGCGGCGAGCGCCGCCTTGGCGCCGGCGACGTCGCGCTTGGGCGCCTGCGCCGCGGGCAGCGAGCCGTTGATCATGGACGGCACGATGCCGGCCGCCTGCACCGAGCCCTCGCCGGCAAGTTCCAGCAGCCCCGGGTAGTCCACGCCCTTGCTGACGGCCTCGGCGAACCGGGGATTAGAGGTGATCTTGCTGACGGACGCGTTCCGGTTGGTCAGCAGGAAGAACACGTTGGCGGACGCGCCCTTGACGACCTGCGTGCCGCCGCCGATGCCCTGGGCCTGGTCGGCCGTCAGGTCCACCGCGATCTGGCTGTCCCCGCGCTGCACGTTCAACTTCTGGGTCTGCGACTGGACGTTGCGCAGCACGACCCGCTTGTAGACCGGTTTGGTGGCGCCCCAGTACTTGGGGTTGGCCTTGAGCACGACCTGTGTGGCGGCGTTGAAGGACTCCAGCATGTACGGGCCGGACCCGGCCGACTGGCCGTTCAGGTACTTCTCCGCCCCGTCTGCGGGGCTCGCGGCACCCCCGTTGGCCTTGACGACCTTGGAGTTGAGGATGCCGAGCGCCGGGTTCGGCAGGATGAACGGCAGCGACGGGTTGGGCTTGGCCGACACCAGGGTGATGGTCTTGTCGTCGGTCTTCTCGACCTTCACGCCGTCGAGGAGGAACGACGGGTTGCCCTTGAGATCGCGGACCCGGTCGAGCGAGAACACCACGTCGTCGGCGGTCACGGGGCTGCCGTCGGAGAAGACCGCGTCCTGGCGCAACGTGAGGGTGAGCTTCTTGCCGTCCTTGGACAGCTCGTACGACTCCGCCAGCGCCGGCACCGGCTTGCTGACGTCGGAGCCCTTGAAGCCGAGCAGTGTGTCGTAGAGGGCCCGGTCGATGAGCAGGCCGGTCTGCTCGTACATCCGTCCCGGGTCCGCGGTCTTGAGGTTGAACGAGGTGTCGATGACCAGGGCCTTGCCGCCCCCGGACGATGAAGACGTCTCGTCCCCTCCCGAGCAGGCGGTCAGGCTGAGTGCTGCGGCCACGAGGACGGACAACGCCGCCCGCCGTGTGGTTCCACTCGTGATCGGCATCGCGGCCTCCGGGGCTCCGTCAGGTAGTTCTCTGCTTCTGGACGACGAAGTCCGATGGTGCGAGACTTCCGGCGGAACGTCTACGCAACCAGCAAAAGTCAAGATAAAGCGAGAGAAGGCAACGGATCCATGGACAAACCGTCGCACAGACCACCTCATAGGGGGCCCGAACCTGGACAGATCCGCACCGAGCTGGATTCGATCAACCTCAAGATGCTGGAGGTCCTGCGCCAGGACGGCCGGATCTCCATCGCGGCCCTCGCCCAGCGGGTCGGGATCTCCCGGGCCAACGCCTACATGCGCTTCGAGGCGCTGCGCACCAGCGGCGTGATCAGCCGGTTCACCGCGCAGGTCGACCCCGTCCGCACCGGCCTCGGCATCTGCGCGCTGATCTTCGTCACCGTCCGGCAGCAGATGTGGCCGCAGTTCCGAGCCCAGCTGTCGCTGATGCCCGAGGTCGAGTACTGCGCGATCACCACCGGCCAGCACGACGCGATGATCCAGATCCGGGCCACCGACGTCGCCGCCGTGCATCGCCTGGTCTCCGAACGCCTGGCCGGCATCCCGGCCGTGAAGGCCAGCGAGACCGTGCTCATCCTCGACGAGGTGATCCGCCGTCCGTTCGTGCTGCCGTCCGACTACACCCCGGCGAAGCCGGAGGCGGAGCCCGGCCCCGGCCCGGTCGCCCTGGGACGGATGCGCTTCATTCGCGCGGACGCCGGGCGGGCCAAGCTCAAAGACCTCCCCTGACGATCTCCTCGCAGATGCTGACCTGGGGCGTGGCGTCCCCGTCGAACTGGAACTCCTCCACCAGCCGGATCCGGCCGTCCGGCAGGAACTCGATCCGGTTCGTGCTGGACCCGGCGACCGGATCAGCGCTCTGCCTGGTCAGATGCACGTAGTTCAGCCGGACCTCGGCCCCGCGCCGGGCCCCCACGAACCGGCCGTGGACCACGGTGTCGCCTTCGTAACTGCCCCACACCACGCCGTCGGCCTCCGTGTAGGCGAAGCATGTGGGCGCGGCAGGGTCCACGCGGCTCGCGGTGGAGCTGACCATCGCGAACCGCCGGCCGTCCAGATTGAAAAGATCATCTTTGTTCACGGTGTCATCATCGTGCCGGGTTCCGCGTCGCACGCAATCGCGCCTGAACGCATCGTCGCAGAACCGCGCACCTCCTGGACGAACCGTCCGCGATACGTGACCGCCACGCCAATCCGTCTCGGGCCGTCCTTCCGGGGTGCGCCGGCCCTGTGTCGGGGAGGGGTGTGGCGCCGGGTCTGCGCTGTTCGCCGGTTGGGTCACGTGTCGTCCGAGTGGTTCGCTAAGATCATCGGCGGCAAGGCTGTAGCGCAGAGGTCGTCGCGCCTTACAGCGGGTTGGAGGACGTCGGTTCGAATCCGACCAGCCTTGCCCTCAGGGCATTGACTGTCGGCGGAAGGTCAGCGGTGGTGGTCGACCCCAGCCTGGCCGGGACGCCGACGCCGCGGTCCGGTCCCGACCGGACCGAGATCGAGACCTGCCTGCGGATCATGGCCCAGGCCCGCGAGGCGGATCCGGCCGACCCCCGGTGGGCGGCGGTGCACGAGGCCGCGGCCCAGGTGCATCGAGCGGGCAAGAAGGCGCGCAAGGCGGCCCGGCACGCCGATCGCAGGCGTCACGACCACGAGGCCGCGGCGGCGACGGCGCGCTACCGGGAGCAGGATCCCTCCCCGGCACCCGTACGGCCGGCGGTCTCGACGGGCCCCCCGGACCCGGCCGGTGCGTCCGAGCCGGAGCCGTCGATCGGTTCCGGGGAGGCCGGCCGGATGCTCAGGGGGACGCGGCGCTGCTACGTCTGCAAGTCCGCCTACCGGCAGGTGCATCGGGAGTACCACCTGCTCTGCCCGGAATGCGCCGAGGAGAACCTCGCTCGCCGGCACGCCCGATGCGACCTGCGCGGCCGCCGGGCGATCGTGACCGGCGGCCGGGTGAAGATCGGTTTCCAGCTGGCGCTGAAGCTGCTGCGCGACGGCGCGGAGGTGCTGGTCACGACCCGCTTCCCGCGGGACGCGGCCCGCCGGCTCGCGGCCGTCCCCGACGCCGCGGACTGGGCGGACCGGGTCCACGTCCACGGTGTCGACCTGCTCGACCTGGCGGCCGTGGCCGGCCTGCTGGAGTCCGTCCACCGGCGCTTCACCCACCTCGACATCCTCGTCAACAACGCCGCCCAGACGATCCGCCGGCCCGCCGCCTACCATCGCGGGGTCCGGACGGCGGAGACCGAGCCGCTGAGGGGCCTGGCGGCCCGGATCACTGTGGTGGACGCGCCGCCGGCCAGGTTCGACGTCCCCGCGCCGGCCTCCCTCGCCGCCCCGGCGCTCGAAGCCGTCTCAGGCGCGGGGCGCGCGCATGCCGGAGAGGCCGCCGCCCCGACCGGGCGCGATGTCCTTGAGGCGCTGTTCCCCGCCGACCGCACCGACGAGACCGGTCAGCCGCTCGACCTGCGCGACCGCAACAGCTGGAGTCTGCGCCTGCACGAGGTCGATCCGGCCGAGTGGCTGGAGGTCCAGCTGGTGAACTCCTTCGCGCCGTTCCTGCTGACGTCCCGGCTCCGCGGCCTGCTCGAGGCCTCGCCGTGGCCGGACCGGTACGTCGTGCAGGTCTCGGCGATGGAGGGCAGCTTCTCCCGGGAGCACAAGACCGTCCGGCACCCGCACACGAACATGGCCAAGGCCGCCCTGAACATGCTGACCCGCACCGCCGCCGCCGACTACGCGGCCTCGGGGATCCACATGAGCAGCGTGGACACCGGCTGGGTCACCGACGAACGCCCCCATCCGGACAAGACCGCGCAGCGGGAGGCGGGGTTCCGCCCGCCGCTGGACGTCATCGACGGCGCCGCCCGGGTCTACGACCCGATCGTGCGCGGTGTCGGCGGGGAGCGGGTGTCCGGCCTGTTCCTGAAGGACTACCGACCCGTGGATTGGTGATGACAGAGCCCACGCCCGTACGGTGCCCGGCGATCGAGCACCCCGACGTGCCGCCGGCCGACCCGGCGGACCTCGATCCGCTGCTCGCACGGCTGGCCGCGTCGGCCCCCGTGGTGACCGACGAGACCTTTCCCCTCGGCACCCTGCGCCCCGACGGCCGGGTCGACCTGTGCAAGCAGGGCCTCGGACCGGCCGGGGCGGCCCGGCTGCTCCCGGCCGCCGCGGCCTCCCCGCTCGCCGTCCATGTGCTGCTCGGTACCAACGCCATCGGCGGCGACGGAGCGCGGGCGGTCGCCGACGCGCTGGTCCCCGGCCACGGCTTGGAGACCCTGTATCTCGGCTGCAACCGCATCGACGCGTCCGGCGCCGAGATGCTCGCCCGTCGCCTGGCCACGGACGCGACCGTGCGCGCCCTGTGGCTCAAACGGAACCCGGTCGGCGACGCCGGGGTCCGCGCTCTCGCCGCGATGCTGCGGCGGAACACGGTGATCCGCACCCTCGACCTGGTCAACACCGGGCTCACCCGGGACGGGCTGCGAGCGCTGCTGGACGTGCTGGCCGAGCGGCCCGGTCCCGTCGAGCGGCTGTTCCTGGGCGGTAACGGGCTGGGCCCGGAGTCGGCCGACCTGCTGGCCGCGCTGATCAAGGACGCCGGTGTCCGTGAGCTGTACCTTCCGGCGAACCATCTCGGCGACACCGGCGCCGCCGCGCTCGCCGCGGCGGCCGACCCCGCGCGGCCCGTGCGGCTGGGTCTCGGCGGCAACGGCCTCGGGCCGGGGGGCGCCCGCGCGCTGGCCGACGCCCTCGGCGGCATCGAGGCGCTGGACCTCGGCCGCCCGCCGTCCGAGCGGAGTCTCGGCGCGCCCGCCAACGCCACCGGGGACGCCGGCGCGGCGATACTGGCCGCCGCGCTGCCAGGCAGCCCGCTGCGCCGGCTGGAACTGCGGCGCACCGGGATCACCGGTCGCGGCGCCAAGGCCGTGCTGGCCGCCGTGCCCGAGGACACCCGTCTGGAATATGTCGGGTTCGGTCCAGGTGTGCCCCGCCGGGTGAAGCGGGCGCTGGCGCCGCGTCTCCGCCCGACCGCCCGGACCCACCCGGATCTGCACGCGATCGGGAGCCTCTACCGGTGAGCGCGGCGGCTCCACCGGCCGGGCTCCCGTCCCGTACGCCGTCCCGCTCCTTCCCGCCGCACGAGGCGTCGCGGTTGCGGCGGATCCGGCGGTACGCCGTGCCAGGGTGGATGATCGAGCAGGCGACCGAGCGACGTCTCGCCGGTGACTGGCGCGGCGCCTGCGCCGCCGCGAACGTGGACGTCGCGTTCGACCTGGCCGACATCGTCCGCGAGCACGGCGCCGCCGTCGCGGCCGAACTCGAGGGCGACCTGTGCCATTTCGCCCCGGACCTGCTGCGCTGGCACCTGCCCCGGCTCGACCGCGGCCGCACGACGATCGTCCCCGACCAGCAGATGGTCCTCGGGCGGCTGGGCGAGGATCCGGGCGCCCCCTGCCTGCACCTCGGCACGCCCCACTGGATGGCCCACGGCCCTCAGCGGCTGCGCCTGTACGTCGGGTCGGTCCAGCCCACGGACACCTACCTGGAGACCGACTGGGCCTACTGCGCGTTCTGGCGTGACGTCGTTCAGGACTGGAGCACGTCTCGTCACCTGTGGGACGCGCGCCGCTCCGACGAGCTGCGTGAACGCTGTGGCGGGGGCGAGGACAGGATCCCGTTCCTCCACGGCGACGGCGCGCCCCGCACGGCGGCGGAGCTGCCCGCCGCCGATCCCGGTCGGGCCGATCCGGCGGCGTTCACCGAGTGGGTCACGCTGCTGCACGAGCGCGGCGAAGTGGAGGCGGCGTTCGCGGCCGCCGGCATCGATCTGGACACCACGCCGGTCGAGATCGAGCCCTACTACGAGGTGAGCAGTGTGGACCCGCTCGAGGTCTTCGCGCGGATGCCCCTCGCCCCGTCCCGGCTGGAGACGGAGATCCGCCGCCTGGCGGCCACGGTGGGGACCGACTCGTTCTGGCTCCCCTACCGGCAGTACGCGGCGATCCTCTTCGAGACCGGCGGAGCGGACGCGGGTCTGCGCGCCCGGGTCGTTGAGTTCGAGGCCGGTGACGAGCCCGCCGACGTCGTGCTTCCCGAGGCGTGCTGGCGCCGCCTGCCCGATCTCGACCTCCTGCGGGACGGCTTCCCGCCGGAGCGGCTGCACCCGCTGGTCCGCGATGCCCTGCTCCCGGATCGTGCCCCCGCCGGCGACCCGGCGGGACCGCCCGCCGGGGACCTCCCCGCACCGGTCCGGATCCGCTGCCGCGGCGAATGGCACGAGACGTCCTTCCGTGACGGCGTCCTCCACATCCCGCACAGCGCCGAGGAACGGCGGCGTGAGAGCGCCATGCGGGCGTTCGGCGGCGCCGTGGCCGGGTGCTTCGCCGCACAGGACGCGTGGACGACCGGAAAGGGACGGTTGCCCAAAGCACTGCGCCACCAGCGAGACGAACTGTTCTCCCGGGTCCAGCACGGTGACCTCCCCGGAGTCCTGCGGCTGCTGGACGCCGGCGTGGATCCGCACGTCCGCGACGGCCAGGGGCGCACCCTGCTCCACATGCTGCACCTGCTCGATCCCGGCGCCGACCCGCACGTCATCGGCGACCGGCGCCGCACATCGGCCCACACGCTGCGGCACCTCGGCGACGATGGGCTGCTCGCGCGACTCCTGCGGGCGGGCCTCGACGTCGACGTCCGGGACCGGGAGCAGCGAACGCCGCTCTTCGCCGCGATCTGCGGGAACGGCTCGGTGGCACTCGTCCGGGCGCTGATCGCCGCGGGGGCGCGGATCGACGTGACCGGCGAGATCCACGGTGAGGACGTGTCGCTCCTCCGGCTGATCCGCTGGCTGAACCGAGACCGCGACGCTCTGGACTTCATCGTGGAACGGATCGAGCGCGAGCATCCAGAGATCGCCGAGGAGGAGTGAGCACCATCAGCACGTCGTCCCGAGGACCGGTCAACGCCCCCGACGAGAGTTCCGCCCCGGACCCGCTGGCCGCCGCCGACGAGCTGGGCCGCAGTCTCGGGTCCCCGCGCACGGAGCCGGCCGCGGACCCGCAGTTGGAGGCGCTGGCGCTCGCGGTGTCGGCGAACCTGCCCGTGCTGCTGTGGGGCGAGCCGGGGATCGGCAAGTCGGCCGGCCTGCGGCAGCTGGCGACCGGGCTCGGCGTCCCGCTGGAGACGGTCATCGCCAGCGTGCACGAGCCGTCGGACTTCGCCGGCCTGCCGATCATCGGTGACGACCCCGCCGCCACCGGCGTGCCGATGGCCCCGCCGGACTGGGCGGTCCGGCTGGCCGCGTCCGGGCGCGGCATCGTGTTCTTCGACGAGCTGTCCTCCGCTCCCCCCGCCGTCCAGGCGGCGCTCCTGCGGGTCGTCCTCGAACGCCGGGTCGGCAGCCTGGCGCTGCCCGAGCCCGTCCGCGTGGTCGCCGCCGCGAACCCGCCGTCCAGCGCCGCGGACGGCTGGCACCTCAGCCCGCCGCTGGCGAACCGGTTCGTCCACCTGCGATGGACGCACGACCCGCGGACGGTCGCGCGCGGCATGGCCGGCACCTGGCCGGCCGTGCCCGTACCCGTCGTCGATCCTGCCCGGGTGTCCAGCGCGGTCGCCCGCGCCCGCGGGACGATCTCCGGGTTCCTCACCGCCAGGCCCGGCCTGGCCCATCACCTGCCCGGCGACGCGGAGAGCCGGGGCCTCGCCTGGCCGTCGCCGCGTACCTGGGAGATGGCCCTGCGGCTGCTGGCGGTCGGCTACGCCACCGGCGCCGGGCAGAAGGCGGTCGCGGCCGCCCTCGTGGGCGCGGTGGGCGACGGCGCGGGCCTGGAGCTGCTGAACTACCTGGAGAACCTCGACCTGCCCGATCCGGACCGCGTCCTGGCCGATCCGGACGCCTTCGCGCTGCCGGCGCGGGGCGACCGGCAGCTCGCCTTCCTGACGGCCGTCGTCTCGGCGGTGCAGAGCGACCTCACCCGGCGACGCTGGGAGGCGGGGTGGACGGTGCTGGCCAAGGCCGTCGAGGCCGGGGTCCCCGACGTCGCCGCCCGGGCCGCCGCGGACCTGGCGGCGCTGCGCGACACCGACTGGCCGGTCCCGACCGGCATCGACGCGTTCCTCGATCTGCTCCAGTTGTCCGGTGCGCTGCCGGCCGGCTCCTGACCCGTGGCCGACCTCGACCGGGTCAAGCTGCTCGCGGCGCGGTACCGTGCGGCCGGCGATCGGCCGTACCTCGCCTCGGCGCTGTACTCGCTGACGGTCGTGCCGACCGACCGGGTGCCGACGATGGGCGTCGATCGGCACTGGCGGTGCTATGTGTCACCGTCCTTCGTCGCGGCGACCTCCGTACCCGAACTCGCGGGCGTGTGGATCCACGAGGTGGCACACCTGCTGCGGGACCATCACGGCCGCGCGGACCTGCTGCCGGCCGCCGACCACCGCGACCGGGCGCGCCTGAACGTCGCCCAGGACTGCGAGATCAACGACGACCTGGTCGCCGACGGGCTGGAACTTCCCGAGGGCCGGGTGGTCCCCGGCGACTTCGGGCTGGAGACCGGACGGCTGTTCGAGGAGTACCTCCCGCACCTGCCGCCGTCGGCCTCCTGCTCCGACTGCGGCTCCGGCGCCCATGGCTCACCCGGCGACTGGGAGATCGTCGGGCCCGGCGGGCCGGGGGAGGTCAGCACGGTCGAAGCCGAGGCGCTGCGCCGCCACATCGCCGAGGCCATGCGCGCCCACCAGCGCAACCGCGGCTCCCTTCCGGGAGGCTGGCAACGCTGGGCGGAGCAGGTCCTCGAACCGGTGGTCGACTGGCGCCGCGTGCTCGCCGGAGCCGTGCGGGAGGCGGTCGCCTGGGCGGCCGGAGGGGTCGACTACACCTTCCACCGCCCGTCCCGCCGCACCGCCGCGCTGCGCGGCGTCGTCCTGCCGAGCCTGCGGCGCCCGCTGCCGGTCGTCGCGATCGTCATCGACACCTCCGGGTCCATGGGCGAGGACGACCTCGCGGCGGCCCTCGCCGAGGTGACCGGCGTGCTGCGCGAGGTCGGCGTCGGCGGAAACCGGATCACCGTGCTCGCCTGCGACGCCGATGTGCGGGCCGCGACGCGGGTGACGTCCGCGCAGCAGGTCGCGCTCGAAGGCGGCGGCGGCACCGACATGCGGGTCGGCATCCGGGCCGCCCTCGACCGGCCCGAACGACCCGGTGTCGTGATCGTGCTGACCGACGGCTTCACCCCGTGGCCCGAAGCGCCGTCGTCATCGCGCCTCATCGCCGCGCTCATCGGCACCGACCCGCCGCCCCCGCCGGCCTGGGTCGAAACGGTCCACGTCCCCCAGATCGGATCCGGTCCGGCGCGTCGCCCGAACCGGTGAACGCTGGTGGTCACCGCCCAGGTGAGGAGGCCCTGAGCGCCCGGTGGGGGCCCGCTCACCGGCCGCACCACCGCAAGCACGGCGATCGCGGTCGCCGCCTCGTTCTGGGGGACGTCTCTTCGCCGGAGTGAAAGGCCGTTGCAAGGCGCCCGGTCGCCGGTGTATGGCATTTTCACGGGGCGTTGTCCATTGCGTTTTGCACACTCCCGGAATTCTGTCCATGTTCGGTCGCGGCGGCAGGGCCGGCGGCAGGAGGTGGGGAGCCTCGTGCACGCGGCCCGACGGCCGGGCGGCCCTGTGGCGCGCCGCGGCAGGGCGGTCCCTTCTCCGGTCTGAGCCGATCTTGCCCCGAAAAGCGGCAACCTTCCTCCAACTCCGTGCGTCACACCTAGCGGGTCACTTGCACCACTTACTCACACCACTTACTCGTCACGCCGTAAATATGATCTGAGGGGGCGCTATCTACACAGAACGGGCGGGGGCGCCAGTGGAAGAGACATTCACCCTGCAAAAGTCATCATTCGGGCAATCCGGTCGGGTCACGGTCACTTTCGCGCAGGGCGAGCTGCAGCACGAGGACGCGCTCCTCAGCCACCGCTACGGCCGCGCCGACGACCGCGACGTCCTCCTCAAGACGGCCCTCTCGCCCGCCGGGGCGAAGGTGCTGCGCCGCGAGGCCGAGGTCTACGACCGGATCGGCGGGCGGCAGGCGTCCGCCGGGCGGATGATCGGCTTCCAGGCGGCCCAGAGCCCCGTACGCCTGATGGTCGCCCGTCGCGGCGTGCCCGTCTCCCGGTGCGAACCGGCGCCGCGGCTCGACGGCGTGCAGCTCGGCCGGGCGGCGCGCGACCTGTTCGGCGCGCTCGCGTTCCTCGCCGACCTCGGCTTCGCGCACCGGGCCGTCTCGGCGGACACGGTGTTCTGGGACGGCCGGCGCGTCGAACTGCACGGCTTCGGGCACGTGGAGCCGCTCGGCCCGCCCGAGGCGCTCGCCGGGTCCGCCCTCGGCACCCCGACGGGACTGCCGGTCAGCGACGTCCCGGACGTCCGGGCCGCCGCCCATCTGCTGCTCCGCCTCGCCACCGGATCGTCCGGCGGCGGCGCGCCCGCGGCCCTCGTCGCGATCCTCGCCGAGGTCGACGCCGATCTCGCGCAGGCGCTCGAACCGGCCCTCCACGCCACCGGCGGCCGTGACGTCTCCCCCGGTGAGATCAAGGACCGGCTGTGGCGGAGCCGTCCGAAGCCCCCGCCGCCCGAGCGCTTCCCGGAGGATCGGCACGATCCGGCGGCCCCGCCCCGGCAGCCGCCCCCGGCCCAGGTGCCCCCTCAGGCGATGCGGGCCGAGACCGGGCCGCGTTCGGCCGTCCGCGACCGGCGGCTCGCCGCGGAGGACGACGGACGGGCCGAGTTCCGCGAGCTGCGCCGCCGGCAGCGGAAGTTTCGCCAGAGCCGCCGGATCGCCGCCGAGCCGCCGCGGGTGCAGGCTCAGGCGGGCACCGTCACGCCGCCCTGGACGGCCCGGTCCCCGGCCACGGACGGGACGTCCCCCGGCGCCGCGAGCGGCGCTCTGCTGTTCCTCCTCCTCGGGGTCCTCGCCGTGGCCCTGATCGTCAGCGCCGTCCTGCTCGTGAGGTGACCGTGAGCGACCCCGAACCCCCCAGGCCCAAGCTTCCGCCGAAGCTCGACGAGCCGCCCTACCCACTACCCGCCGCGAATCCGGACCTGGACCTGGACGCGGTCACGGCCCCGGCCCTGGACGCCCGGCCGGGCGGCGCCGCGCCCGGCGACGCGCTCGCCGGCGCCACGACGGCCGAGAACACGGCGGCAGAGGACACGGCGGCAGGCCCCGCAGACGAGCCGCCGCCCGTGACGGTGATGAGCGAGGACCCCGGCCCGGCGTCCCCGCACCGCCCCCGCGTGCCCGGCCCGCCGGACGGCCCCGACCGCACCATGGTGTGCCCGTACTGCCTGAGCGAGTTCGACTGGAACAGCGCCCCGCTCGTCGATCGCACCGTGGACGGCGAGGAGATCGCGCTGACCCGGGAGCCCGGCGAGAGCGACGTCCGCTGGCGCACCCGGACGATGCACGCCTGGCGGGTCTGCGAGGCCACCGGCAAGGACCACTTCGTGCCCGCGTCGCTCGGCGGCATGACCGTCCTGATCGTCGGGATGGTCGGCACGTCCGGGTCGGGCAAGTCGCACCTGCTCGCGGCGATGACGGAGGAGCTCGACCAGTCCGCGCTGAAGATCTCGCACCGGCTGGACGTGCTGCCGCTAGACCCGCGGCTGCAGCGGGAGCTGTTCGCCAGGAACCGGTTCGACCTGCTGCGCGACCGCAAGCCGCTGCCGGTCACCCGCCGGGCACTGAGCCCGGAGTTCACCTGCGCCTACCGGATCACCAGCGGGCACACCGGCGAGCAGTACGCGCTGCTGATCTTCGATGTGCCGGGCGAGATCTTCAGCCAGGGCCACACCCGCGACGACACCCCCTTCATGAGCATCGCGGACGGGCTGATCTTCGTGGCGGACGGCACGGAACTGGACGTTCGGCACGGCCGGCACACCGGCGACCCGGGGTTCACCGCGGTGCTCAGCCACATCGACCACGTCCGCGGCGGGCAGGGCCAGGAGTTCCTGCCGCTGCCCGCCGCGCTGGTGATCGCCAAGTCGGACACGCTGCGCGCGTTCAAGGAGGTCGACCGGTGGCTCGACCGCCGGGACGACCTCGAACTCGGCACGGTCGAGGCGGAGTCCGAGGACGCCTACGCCCTGCTGCGCTCGCGCGGCGCGGGGTCGTGGCTCGTCCCGGTCCAGAAGTGCGAGGACGCGACCCTGCACTTCGCGTCGGCGACCGGCGTCGGCGTGGACATGGAGAGCGGCGAGTACCCCGAGCAGTCGTTCCGGCGGCAGCGGGTGCTGCGGCCGCTGCTGTCGCTGCTGGCGATGAAGGGCGTGCTGCCGCGCGCGGTGCTCGGCGCGCCCGCGGACCGGGAGGGCGTGGCGTCATGAGGACCGGTCCCCTTCCCGCGCCCGGCCGCGTCGACCAGATCGTCTTCGCCTGGTCGGACCGGCTGCTGGCCGGCGGCCGCGGCCTCGGACCGGTCGCGACGTCCCTCGGCACCGACGGGCTGCGCGTCTGGAACGAGCGGCTGGCCGGCGGCGACGTCGCCGTCGGGCAGTGGCTGTCCGGCGCGGCCGAGTGCGCGGCGCTCGGCGCGCTGCGCTTCGGCCGGCAGGGCGAGCACGGCGCCGCGCTGCGGCTGGTGCCGGCCCGCGACCCGAACGGCCGGCCCTCCCAGCTCGTGCACGCGCTCGTCGGCCCGGCGTCGGTGGTGAACGCGGCGCTGGTGCTCGGCCTGCACCGCTGGCCGGAGTGGAGCACGCCGGACCGGCTCGACGCGACGCCCTCGGACCTCGAAGCGCTCGACGCGACCGCGCTGTGGGCGCACGCGGAGGCCGGGCTGGACGAGGCGTCCGCACGCCGCGACGCGCTGGTCGGCCTGCTCGCCGGGGTGCTCGCCGCGCCGTGCGACCCGTACCTGGCCGAGATCTCCCCGGACGACGTCGGCCTGGTCGCCGGGCTCGTACGCAGGCTGGACGGGGTCGCCGGGGCGGCGCCGCTGACGATGCTGCTGGGCGCCCAGGTCACCCGTCCCGAGCTGCGGCCCCGGCTGCTGGCGGTCGGCCTGCCGGACGCCAGGAACGGGCGGACGTCACTGACGACCACGGGCGGCGCCGATCCCGGCGTCGCCCGGGTGGCCGAGCTTCTCGCCGACCTCCCGCCGACCTCGCTGACCCGGCCGCGCGCGCCGCTGAGGACCACCGCGGCGCTCGCGGACTGGGTGGAGGCGGAGCACCAGCGGGCCACCGGCGTCCTCGACCTCGTCGACCGGGCGATCGCGGGCACGCTGGACGAGCCCGAGCGCCGCTACCTGAACGGCCCGGACGGGCAGGAGCGGCTGCGCGCCGAACTGCGGAACGCCGACATGGCGCAGCTCACCGACCGGCTGCTGCGCTGGACCAAGGCGAACCCGCCCAGGCTGTCCGAGGTCGCCCGGACGCTCCGGCAGGTCGCCGCCGACCGGTACCTGACCGATGCCGGCGAGGACCGCGACACGGCCGACCGGCTCCTGCAGGCCGCCCGCCGGATGGACCTCACGGCGGCGGAGGCGAGGCGCGTCCTCGCGAACTGGTACTCCGGGCTGCCGAAGGTCACCTCGGCGGACCAGTACAGCGCCGTGTACTTCGCGCTCGGCGCGGGCATCGACCCCGCCTCCGACGAGACCTTCGCCCGGCTCCTGCCCGGTATGAAGGCGGCCAGCTTGCTGGAGTGGAGCAGGGTGCTGGCGCCGAGCGACCATGTGAAGGCCGCCCAGCACTTCATGCGCGCCGCGCACCGGCAGTGGAGCCGGGGCGACCGGCGCGGCGACGAGGGCGTCCGCGCGCTCATGCGCGAGACCGAGATGTTCCACGAGACGATCCACGACATCGTCTCGCGCTGCGGCCTGCGCGCGGAGGACGAGAACGACCTGTACCGGACCGTCCTGCATCTGGCGTACGGCGACCCGGTCACGGACCTGGCCCCGGTGCTCGGCGCGCTGCCCGCCGACGCGGAGGCGACGGAGTTCCGGCCGTGGGTGGCGCTCGCCGACGTGTTCGGAGGCGACCGCGCCCACGTCTTCCAGCTCGCCGCGCAGGCGCGCCGCCGGAAGGCCCCGCCGACGGTGCTCAGGGACATGCTGGGCGTCCTGTCCAGCACCGACCTGATCCAGGGAATGGCCGAGCAGACCGGCCAGCCGGGCCTCCTCGAACCCGTGTGCCATGTGCTGGGCAAGCGCCCCCGCACGCCCGCCGAGCAGCGCGCGACCTGCGACGCGGCACTGGCCGGGCGGTTCCTGGCCGGCCTGGTGGAGGGGGCGTGGCCCGACGAGCCCGAGATCCGGTTCAAGGCGTACTCGTTCCTGCTCCAGGCCGTCTACCAGGCCGGTGACCGAGCGGACGGCGGCGGGCTCACGCGGGCCGAGGTGGACGAGCTGGTGCGGGCCGGCGGCACGGGCCCGTTCCTGCTGGCCGTGGTCGCCCACGCGGCGCAGGACGCGGTCGTGCCCGCCCTCCTGCACGCGGCTCACCGGCACGCGGCCGACCTCGGCCTCCCGTCCGAGATCGCCGAGTCCGCGCTGCGCGGGCCGCACCGGGCCGCCGAGGCGCGGACCGCCAGGAGGACGTCCGCCGAACCGGCGCACGCCGGCATGCCTCACCAGCGGCACGCGCACCAGGGGCAGCCGGCCGAGGACGGCCCGGCTCGCACCGCGACCGCGTTCCCCGAGCCGCCGATCCCGCCGCAGCACTTCTCGTTCAACCCGCCGCCCGCGGGCCGGGACCACTTCCCGTCCGGCTCCGAGCAGGAGGAGCCGGACGACGGCCGGCACCCGATCGTCGTCTGGATCACCGGCCGCACCCTCCAGGAGTGGGCGATCGCGGTGCTCGGCCTCGGGATCGTCGTCCTGCTCGGCCTCCTGCTGTTCGGCGGCTCGGACGGGGCCCCGCCGCCGCGGCAGGCCCCCACGACCGTGACCGTCACCGTCACGCCGTCCGTCTCCCCGACGACCAGTGCCGAGACGCCGTCCGGCGGCGACCGGTCCCCGCAACCGACGACAGGAAAGACCCCCTGATGGCGACTGGAGCGACGATCAGCCCGACCGAGCCCCTCACCTCCGACGACATCCTCAGCGGCATCAGCGCGCGGTTCCACCGGTACGCCGACCGGGCGCTGCGGGACTCCCCCGGGGACGCCGCCAGCGGCCCCGCGCTGCTGAAACGCCTCGCCGACGACCTCGACCCCGCCGGCGGGCCGCCGCCGGCCGGCGTCGACCTCGTCACCGCCTACCCGGCGGACGCGCTGCTGCCCGACCCGGTGCCGCGGCGGTGGCTGGAGATCACGCTGTCCTGGGGCAGGTTCTTCCAGAACGTGCTCGTCTTCGCCCCGATCGTCATCACCTGGTGGAAGCTGCACGACGCCCTGAACGCCTACGGCCGGGCCCACAGCGAGGGCTCGTTCCTGCTCGGCTGGCAGGCCGGCTCGTTCGACCCCGACCACATCCGGCGCGGCGTCCAGGACTTCGCGCCGCTGTCGGAGACCGCGTGGTCGGTCGTGCTCGCCGTCCTGGTCGTCATCGGGTTCACCGCCGTCGTGACCACCTGCGAGAACCTTCTCGACCGTCCGCGTTACGAGGCCGAGCGCGTGCAGATCGCGCAGGACCTGGCGCTCGCGTCGCACCTGCTGTCCGGTTCCCGGGACGGCAAGGTCACCTACCGGGACCTCCAGGCGCTGGTGCAGCGGATGGAGACCAGCGTGGGCGGGCTCGTCGGCCGCCTCGCGGGCACCGCCGAGGACGTCCGCGCGGCGCTGGAGGGCAGCACCGGCAAGCGGATCGAGGAGGCCGTCCAGACCTGGATCGACAAGGCCGAGTCGCTGGAACGGGCGATCATGAGCATGCAGGCGCCCGCCGAGACGCTGGAGAGCTTCCGGAAGCTGCAGGACGACATCTCGGCCGGGCAGCGCGAGCTGCGCGCCGAACTGGCCGCCATGGTGACGCAGGTGGAGCGGGCGACGCTCGCCACCACCGACCACGCCGAAGCCGCGCAGCACTACCAGGACGCCGGCAACGCGGTGCTCGCCGACGCGGTCACCCGGCTCTCCGTCGGCACCGACCGGCTGTCGAAGGCGCTCGAACAGCTGGAGTACCTCGTCGACGACACCCGCGAGTTCGTCGCCTACGTGCGGCACGACGGCGGTGCCCACCGGTGACCGGGCCCGCGAGGAGGCGCGCGTCCCGGCGGGGACGGCGGACCTCCCGGTTCGCCGCGGCGCACCTCGCCGGCTGGCTGTTCGCCGACCTGATGCTCGTGCTGTTCCTCGTCGCCATGGCGGTGCAGCCCCGCGCGCAGCTCACCACCGGCCTGCCGGAGCAGAAGAAGCCGCGGCCGTCCGGCCCGCGCGTCCTCGGCCAGGACTTCTGCGACTTCCTGATCCCGGTGCAGGCCGGGGGCCTCCTCTCCGGCTCCGGCAGGGCCCGCGCCGACCTGCTGAAGAAGGTCGACGAGGCCCTGCGCGGCGAGCACCCGTCCTGGCTGTACGGGGACGAGATGCGGCGCGAGGACGCCCGCAGCGCCTGCATCGAGCAGCTCGAACAGAAGCTCCAGGTCGGCTTCTTCCTCGCCTACGGCGCGCGGAACGACACCGGCAGCGGCGTCGCCCTCGGCAAGAACGCCGCTAAGGCCATCAAGTCCGGCAACCCGCGGTTCCGCGAGGCGATCTACCGGGCCGCGTGGACGGGCGGGGAGGGCGACGGCTCCGTCCAGCTCGTCGTCTTCTTCTACCAAGACTGATCCCAGAGCCGATCGACACAGGGACGTGACGGGGTGACCACCGAAATCGCACTGCTCGAAACGCCGTCCGGCGAGGGACGCGCCGAGTTCGCGCTGACCCTCGACCAGGGGAGCCGGGTCGGCGCCCGCTACAAGAGCCACTACGGCACGGTCCGGCCCGCCGGCGGCGGTGCCGAGGTCGAGTGCGTGTACAAGGTCGCCACCGGCGCCATGGGGAAGCGCGTGCTGGGCAACGAGGTCGCCGTCTGGGGCGGCCTCCGCATGGAGGACGTGCGCGCCGACCAGTTCGGAACGCTGCTCGGCTTCGACGTCGACTCTCCCGACGGCCCGGCCCGGCTGGTGCAGACACGGCGCGGCCGTCCGCTCACCGAGACGTCCCCGCTCACCGCCGAGCGGCTGCGGCAGCCGGCCCACGACCTGTTCACCGCGCTCCGGGTGCTCTCGGACAACGCCTACGCGCTGGGCGAGCTGTCCCCCGGGATGCTCCTGTGGGACGGCAGGCGGCTGCAGATCGCCGACCTCGGCAACGCGGTCGGCCAGCCGGACGACCTCCGGGCGGCGCGGGACGTGCGCGCGGCGGCCGGGCTGCTGTTCTGGCTCGCGTCGGGCGAGGAGTCGTCGTTCGGGCCGGACGGCGCGGGGCCCGTCGACGGGGACGAGTTGGGCTGGCTGATCCGGCACCACCCCGACCTCGGCATGGTGCTCCGTCCCGTCTTCGACGAGGAGGTCCCCACGGCCGCGGAGGTGCTGGCCCGCATGGACGGCTGGCCCCGCTCCGGCGACACCACGGAGCGGGACGTGCGCGCCGGGCAGGACTCCCCCACCGAGCATGACGTTCCCGAGGACGACGACACGCGGACCGTGGAGATCCACGCCACCCGTCCGGCGCAGGCCGGGCCGGCCCGGCCCGCCCGGCCGGCGGAACGGGCCGCGCCGAAGCCGCCGCCTCCACCGATGCCCCCGGCGACGGGCGCCGGCTCGCGCGCCATCGAGAACTACCGGAGGGAGAAGCAGTGGCTCGGCCAGCGGAGACACAGGGCGCACCCGTCCGGAGGGTCCGCGCCGCCGTTCACTCCGGGGCCGGGTACGGGACAAGGACCGGCGCCGGGAGCCGGACGGCCGGGAGCCGCGCAGGGGATCGGCGTCCCCTCGCTGCCCCGCGACTTCCCGTTCCGCGTCGGCGACGACGGCAGGCGCAGACCGCACCCCGCGCTGGTGTGGCCCGTGGTGTTCGTCCTGGTCGTCCTCATCCTCCTGGTGGTGTTGTGACATGATCGCCCCGCCCTGGCAGCCCGGCCCCGCGGCGTACCCCGGCCCGGAGCCGAGCGCCCGCACGCTCTGCCCGTACTGCCTGAACCACCTCGACTGGTCCGACTACGGCGAGGTCCCGCTCGTCAAGAACACCCCCGACGGTCCGGAGGTGCTGACGCGGGCACCGGACGAGCCGGAGGTCCGCTGGCGGCACCGGACCCTCGGCGCGATGCGGCAGTGCCACGGCGACGGCGACCCGCACTCCCTCCCGGCCGACTACGGCGACCTGGACCCGCTCATCATCGGGCTGGTCGGCGCCAGCGCGGCCGGCAAGACCCACCTGCTCACCGCGATGATCGCGCAGCTCGAACGGCGCAAGGCCATGCTCGCGCCGGAGCTGCGCATCGAGCCGCTCGACGGGCACCTGCGGCAGCGGTTCTACGAGGAGAGGATCCGGCCGTTCCTGGAGCAGCGCCGCGTCCTGCCCGCCACCCGCCGCTCCGCGCGGGCCGAGTTCGTCTACGCGCTGCGGGTGTCCAGCGAGTACACCGGGCGGACCCACGCGGTCGGGTTCTTCGACGTCCCCGGCGAGCACTACCACCGGTACGAGTACGAGGACACCCCGTTCCTCAGCCTCGCCGACGCGATCCTCTACGTCGCGGACGGCCAGCAGCTCCGCACCGGCGACGACTGGAACCCGTGGGTGCCCGACCCCGGCTTCACGCACGCGATCACCCAGCTCCTGCACACCCGGCAGACCCGCGACGGCCTGCTGCCGCCCGGGGCCATCGTCGTCGCCAAGTCCGACATGCTGGCCGGGCTCGACGGCACCATCGCGCACTGGCTCGCGCGGGACGACGAGACGGTGCTCGGCGACCTGCGCACCGTCGAGGACGAGAACGAGGCCGCCTACGCGTTCCTGGACCGGCACGGCGCCGAACTGTGGCTCGCGCCGTTCCACTCCGGCTCGCCCACCACCCTCCACTTCGCGTCAGCGTCGGGCGTGCCGCCGATCCCGGAGGAGGGCGTCTTCCCGCACCGGAACTTCCGTCCGACCCGGGTGCTGCGCCCGCTGCTGTCGCTGTTCAGCGCCACCGGGCTGATCCCCCGCATCGACACCGAGGAGCCCGGCCAGTACCTGTGAACCCTCCCGGTCGCCGTCGTGGCGGCCGGTCAGCGCCGGTGCGGGCCGTGCCCGCCCACGACGCGCCAGGCGTGCGGGGCGAGGAGCTGTGCCACCACGAGGTCGGCGCGCCCCTCCACGGTGGCGGGGTCGGCCGCCTCCGCGAGCCGGAGCCGGTCCGGCCACCACGGGACGTCGCGCGGCACGGCCGCGGCCAGCGCGCGGACCCGCTCCGCGGCGTCGGCGAGCAGCGTGAGCTCCGCCGCCCACGCCCACAGCATCGGCCACTCCCGCTCGGACGGCAGCTCCGCCGGCGGGCGGCCCGGACGGCTCCGCAGCACCCGGCCGCGCAGCCAGCTCAGCTTGCCCTCCGCCCGGGCGACGATCTCCGGGACGTCCGCGTGCACCCGGTCCAGGACGGCGCAGCGCCCCCGGCAGGCGGGATGCGCGCAACGGTGCCGGGCCGCGTCGGCCAGCACTCCGCCGTCCACCACCTCTCGCAGCAGCTCCCGGTCGGCGGGGCCGCCCCGGGCGAGCCCGAGCAACCCCGGTGCGTCGATCGGACGGCCCTCATAGCGCGGCGTCACGTCCGGGATGACCTGCGCGATCAGCCTGATCAGCGCCCGCCGCGCCCCGTCGCCGCCCAGCCCGCGCAGGTACCGCACCTCGGCGGGGTCGGCGCCCTGCCGGACGAGCCAGTCGGCCAGCCGCCCGCCGTTGCCGGCCAGCCAGGCGGCGCCGTCCCGCCAGTTCCGCTCCAGGTCGTCGGCGAGGCCCCGGACGTCCCGGTAGGTGCGGCCGTTGAACCGCGGCGGCCGGTGCTCGTCCGCGACCCACGCCACCACGTGCTCGTACGTCCAGCGCCGCGCCGGGTCGACGACGAGCAGCCCGTCGATCAGCCGCCGCCACTCCGGGTCGGTCACGGCGTCCAGCGCGGGCCGCCGCCCGGCGCGCAGCAGCTCCCGCACCCGCGCGGACGGCGTCCCCTCGTACGGCGTCCGCCCGAGGAGGAGCTGGTAGGCGATGATCCCGAGAGCCCACCAGGCGGCCGGAGCGCCGCGGCGGCCCCGCGCGGTCTCGGGCGCGGCGTAGGCCCAGGTGGTCAGCAGCCCGCCCGGATCCCGCCCATGGACCCGGACATTGCGGGCTATGCCTCCGAAGTCGCCGATCAGCAGTTCATAGGGGTTCCGTGACCGCACCAGGATGTTGGCCGGTTTCACGTCCGTGTGCGTCAACCCCATGGCGCCCAGCCAGAAGTTCAGGCATTCGGCGAGTTCGGCGACGATCGCCCGCAGTTCCGCGTCGCCGAGCGGGAGGGCGTCCCGGATCAGCGCGTCCAGCGAACCGTGCGCGCAGTACTCCTGCGCCATCCAGCCGACCTCGGCGCCGTCCACGGCGAGGTTCCCGTAATCATGGATCCGGGGGACGTGCCGGGTCGCCTCCAGCCGCCCCAGCACCACGATCTGGTCGGTCTCCAGCCGGGAGTCCCGGTGCACCTTGACGACGACCAGGTCGGCGCCCGCGCACCCGCCGCCGAGCGGCTCGGCCAGGTGGACGACCGACTCGGCGCCGACCGCCTCGATCCGGACCGGCCGGAATTTCTCCCGCAATGCCACCGGAAACTCACCGATCTCCCCGGCACCGCCGCCCAGCCCCAAAGAACGCCCTTTCCCCGTCCGCCCCGAATGCCCCAATCCTATGTCGGCGGACCACCCCGAAATGGGTCGCCCGACGCACCGACGGAAGGCGGACGGCGGCATCCAGGTCGTCCTGAGGGACTCCGGCCGCCGGGGGCCGACGCCCGATCCGCGGTCGCTCTACTCGATCACCAAATCGACCGGGATGTTGCCTCGGGTCGCGTTGGAGTAGGGGCAGATCTGGTGGGCGCGCTCTACGAGCTGTTCGCCGTCGGCGAGGTCGTCCGGCAGTTCTACGCGGAGGACCACACCGAGGCCGAAGCCCTTCTCGGTGTCGCCGTGGAGGCCGACCTCGGCGGTCACCGAGACGTCACGGACGTCGTGACGGGAGGCCCGCGCGACCGCGCTGAGCGCGCTGGCGAAACAGGCCGCGTAGCCGGCCGCGAAGAGTTGCTCGGGATTGGTGCCCTCGCCGCTGCCGCCCAGCTCACGGGGCGGGGCCAGGGAGACGTCCAGGCGTCCATCAGAGGTCACGGCTCGGCCGTCCCGGCCGTTGGCGGTGGCGACGGCGGTGTAGCGGGCGTCCATGGTCTTCCTTTCCTCATGCATGCGGGGGTCAGGGGGTGAGCGACGGGTTGAGAGTGCGGTGTGTCCTTCAGTGGCCCAGACGGCTGGACAGTTCGCGGGCGGAGGACTGGACGGCCTCGATGATCTCCAGGAGACGGCTGCCGCGGAAGCCGTCGTTGACGCCCCCCAGGCTCAGGGTCGCGACGAGTTCGCCCTGCGCGTCGAAGACGGGGGCGGCGACGGCGCCGACGCCGTAGAGGTAGTCCTCCTCGCTGATCGCGTAGCCGTCGCGGACGATCTTGTCGAGCCGGTCCTTGAGGGACGGCGCGTCGACGAGCGTGTTCGAGGTGTACTGGTCGAGCGTCCGGGCGAGCCAGCGTTCCCGCAGTTCGTCCGAGAAGGCGAGCATCACCACCGGGCCCGCCGCGGTGTGGTACGGCAGCACCGTCCCGACGCCGACCGTGTTGACCCGGACCGGGTTGTTGCCCTGGAAGATGTCGACGCAGACGGCGCCGTCGGGACCGGGGATCATGAGGTAGGCGGTGTCACCGAACCGGTCGGCCAGGCCGCGCAGAAACGGGACCGCCTCGCTGCGGAGGCTGAGTTCGGCGAGCGCGACGGCGCCGACCCGGAAGGGGCGCATGGTGAGCCGGTAGGTGGCGCCCTCGCCGCGGGTCAGCCAGCCGGCCTGGATCAGCGTCGCGGCCAGCCGGTGGACCGTGGTCTTGTTCATGCCGGTGGCCACGGTCAGGTCGGCGAGTGTCAGGTTCGGTTTCTCCCGGGTGAAGCACTCCATGAGCTGGCAGGCCTTGAGCACCGACACCACGACGTTCTTGGGGTCGACGCCCTCCCGGTCATCGGGGGTCATCCGACCTCCCTGCGCGTTCCGTAATCCGGTCCATATTCCGATTCTATCGATCCAGGGCCGCGGACGAGCCCAGGGCGTGGGTGGCGGCGGCGTAGGCGTAGGTGTAGTTGCGCGCGTTGGCGAGGCCGGTGACATACCCCTTGAGTTCCTTCGTGGCAGCGGCGTTGCCGGTGGCGTAGAGCCCGGGCACCGTCCCGCCGTCGCGCCGTCGTACGCGCGCGCTGCCGTCGATCCAGAGTCCGAGCGTGCCCATCCCGAAGCCGACGATCGAGAGGGGAAGAGCGTAGAACGGCGGCGTGGCGAGCGGTCCGAGGTTCGGATTCGGCTCGTGCAGGGGGTCACCATAGGCGCGGCGGACGAAGGGCAGGGAACCGCGGTGGAACTCCGGGTCCTCACCGCGTTCCGCGCCCTTGTTGAAGGACGCGAACGTCGCGGCCAGCCCGTCGGGATCAATCCCCGTGGCCCGCGCGAGGTCCTCCGGCGAGTCCGCGCGGACGATCTCGTCCGGCCAGGGCTCGCCGGGGGCGTACCTCCCCAGCCGGTAGCGCCGGCGGAACTCCTCGTCGGCCAGGAACCAGCAGGGGTAGTTGGACCACTGCCTGCTCCGGCCGTCGAAGCGCCGCAGGGCCCCGATCAGTGCACCGTAGTAGGCCTCGTCGCCGAACCGGCGCCCGTCCCGGTTGACGATCATCGAGTGCGGTAGCCCGAGATGCTCCAGCAGGGGCCGGCAGAGGGGCAGGTCGCCGCCCGGGTGGGTCTCGCCGGGAAAGTGGAATCCGACGCTGAAGAACGGGTCGGCACCGCGGACGGTCGCGGCGCCCGCCCGCTGGGCGAGCAGCAGATTGTCACCGTCGACGACGGGCGGGGCCGACTCGACGAGCGCCGGGACGTCCTCCAGTTCCCAGGCGTCGGGGGCGTGGCCGTACCCGCCTGCGGCGATCAGCACGCCGCGGCTCGCCCGGACCGTCACGCGCCCGTCGGGTCCGTCGAGGACGGCGCCCTTGACCGCGTCGCCGTCCATGAGCAGCTGGATCGCCCGGTGTCGGGGCAGGCAGTCGATGCCGCGTTCGGTGAGCGCCGCGCGGATGAAGGCCGCCGACAGCCCGGAGCCGTGCGTCAGCAGGTCCCGGTCGGCGCCGCGCCGTTGCCAGCGGTCGACTTCGCTCGGGTCCGTCGACCCCTCGGAGTAAAGATCGTTCCGGGGTATCCCGGTCACGTAATAGGGACTCGGACGCAGCCTGTCGCGCCAGGGGCCGAGCGTGGCGCCGGGCACGACGCACTCCAGCAGCCGCCCCTCGGGGGTCGAGCCGGGGGCCGGGTGGTAGAGGTCGGGGCAGTTCCGGATCACCTCGAACGGGACGCCTGCCTCGCGGTACCACCCAGTCGCCTCGACGGCCAGTTCCAGGTAGGCGCGCCGGGCCCGGCGATCGACCGGACGGCCCTGCCCCTGCACGTGGTCCAGGTACGCCTCGGTCGCGGCGAGCGAGTCGGCCGAGCCGGTGAGGTCGTTGGCACCGACCCAGACGAAGCCGCCGCTGTAGGCGGCCACGCCGCCCACCATGTCGGATCGTTCCACGACCAGGACGTCCGCGCCCAGGTCGTGTGCGCGGACGGCGCCGGCCAGGCCGCCGAGGCCGCCGCCTATGCACAGGAAGTCAACGGTGCGCTCCATGTTCATCCCTCGGTCGCGGTAGTCGCCCTCGGACACATGCCTCCTTGACAGGCTGCGTCCACGGGCTCTGGTTCGGACGTGATGCACCGGCCCTTGCGGTGCGAGGTCCCCGGTTCGCACTACGCGTCGCCGGGCCGGGGGCCTGTCGCGGGGTCTCGCGGGGCGCATCGGATGCTTGTCAGAGGACGGCCACGGGGGTGATCGGGGAGCCCGTCGCGCCGGGGACCACCAGCGGTCCGAGGACGAGCATGAAATCGGTGCGGTCCTCGGCGGCGAGCGCGGCGGCGAGCTCGTCGAGCACCATGCTGTGCACAAGGTGGACGCCCAGGTACACCAGCGCGAGCACGTGCACCGGGAGCCGGCAGTGCTCGACCGCGACGGGGAAGGCGTCCCCGGGGCCGTCCGTTCCGACCACGGCGGCGTCCCGGTCCGCCACGAAGCGCAGGGCGTCGGGATGCAGGCCCGACAGGTGCCCGTACCGGTCGCCGGGATCGGGCGCGGGACTTGGCGCGTTCCAACGGCCGGTGCGGACGACGAGGGCGTCGCCCGGGCCGAGACCAGGCGCGGCCTCGGCGAGTTCGTCGTGGCCGACGGCGGTGCCGGCCGGGAGGTGGTCCACGCCGCGCAGCCGCGGGATGTCGGCCAGAACGGCGCGTGTCACCACGGGGGCGGCGGCCGTGATGTCGCACTCCGCCACGCCGTCCGGACCGGCCATCGAGGCGAAGGCGCGTCCTCCGTAGCCGCGGCCGCGGTGCCCGATATGGCTCAGCGCGTCCATGTGCGTGATCTCCAGGCCGTGGCACTCGGAGCTCACCCGGTCGCTCGCGGCCTGGACGTCGCCGCCCGCATTGGAGCCCCACCAGGTGATCATCCGGTGCTCGAAGGCGCTGTCCCCGGCTGCGGGATAGTAGGCCGGCAGGCGGTCGTCGAGCGTTCTGGCCAGAGAGATCGCGCGACCGCTCCGCACACTCGCCGCGGCCGAACGGATCTTCTCCGGGCCGACGAGGTTCAGCGTTCCGCGCTCGTCGCGCTCGCCCCAGCGGCCCCAGTTGGCGCCGACCCCCGGCCAGAACGTGTCCATGTGATCCTCCAGCCGATGCAAATCTCTTCGGAAGATGTTCCGGATTACGGACTATCACACGAGGGTTCGGCGCAGTCAACACATCGGCGGCGAATCACCTTGACCAGCCTTCATAGGTCGAGATCCCGGCAGGAAGGACTCATTGACAGGCAGGAAGCTCATACCTAATGTCTTCTCCGAAATCCGTTTCACTATCCGGAAAGGGTGAGCGCATGACAGCGACGCGGCTCCGTGAACTGATGGACGACGACGTGGTCTTCGCCCCCGGCGTGTGGGACGGGCTGAGCGCGCGCCTGGCCGAGCAGGCCGGCTTCCCGGCCCTGTGCGCCTCCGGCTTCGCGATCTCCGCCGCGCTCGGCCTGCCCGACGCGGAGCTGTACACGATGTCGGAGAACCTCGACGCGGTCCGGCGGATCATCGAGACCAGCGACCTGCCGGTCATCGCCGACATCGACACCGGCTACGGCAACGCCGTGAACGCCGCGCGGACGGCCCGCCGGTTCGCCGCCGCGGGGGTGGCCGCGGTCTTCATGGAGGACCAGGAGTCACCGAAGCGCTGCCCGATCTGCGTCGGCGACCCGGTTCCGGTGATCTCCCTGGAGGAGGCCGCCGGGAAGATCCGTGCCGTCCGCGACGCGGTCGGCGACCGGCTGGTGGTGATCGCCCGGACGGACACCGCGGGCGAGGAGGCACTCGGCCGAGCGGAGGCCTACGCCGCCGCCGGGGCCGAGATGATCATGCCGGTCACCAAGACCTTC
Organism: Actinomadura sp. NPDC023710; assembly: GCF_040639875.1. Classification (NCBI taxonomy): domain Bacteria; kingdom Bacillati; phylum Actinomycetota; class Actinomycetes; order Streptosporangiales; family Thermomonosporaceae; genus Actinomadura; species Actinomadura sp. NPDC023710. The sequence goes on along the minus strand of NZ_JBFAGB010000013.1, from coordinate 123,462 downwards.
GCGGGCGTGGACGACTGGGCACGGTGCCGCGAGCGCGCCGGCGTCCCGCTGATGGCCACGCTCACCGCGTCCACCTGGGTCGAGCGGGACTTCACGCCCGCGGTGCTGCGCGAGGTCGGTGTGAGGCTCGCCCTGCTGCCCACGCAGATCCTGCTGTCGGCGACGGGGGCGATGCGCGAGACGCTCCGGCGGCTGGAGTCCGGTGAGCCGCCCGCCGAGGTCAGCGCGGACGCGCTCCCCCACCACGACTTCGTCGATCTGATCGGCTTCGCCGACATCGAGAGGGCGCAGGAGAAGTACCTGCCCGTGGCCGGAGCCTGAGGGGGCACGATGACGCGATTCGACGACGCCACCGGCACCGCGGCGACCGCGCGGACCGCCACGGCGCAGACCATCACCGAGAAGATCCTCGCCCGCGCGGCCGGGCTCGGCACCGCCCGCGCCGGGCAGAACCACGCCTTCCGGCCGGACTACATGGTGGCCTACGACTTCCCGGGCTACACCGACCTGATGTTCAAGCAGATGCACGACGACTTCGGCATCACCACGGTCGACGATCCCGAGCGCTACCTCATCTTCATCGACCACATGCTGTCCAACCGCGACGGGCGGGAACGGGAGGTGCACGACGTCACCCGCCGCTGGGGCGACTTCTACGGGATCACCGTGCACGAGGGCCGCGGCATCGGTCACCAGGTGGCGGCCGAGATGGGCTACGCCCTGCCTGGAACGTTCCTCATCCATTTCGACGGCCACATCAGCGGCCTCGGCGCGTTCGGAGCCCTGGGCTGGGGCGTGCGCCGCGACCTCCTGGAGGCCTGGGTCAGCGGTCAGATCTTCCTGGACGTGCCCGCCTCGACGCGCTTCCACCTCACCGGTGCCTTCGCGCCCGGCGTCGACAACCGCGACCTCATCCACGAGATCATCTCCCGGGTGGGCGCGGACGGTTGCGCCCACCAGGTCATGGAGTTCACCGGACCGGGCGCGGAGGCGATGAGCATCGGCCGCCGCCAGGGCCTGTGCGGGATGGCCATGTTCACGGGCGCGGTCTCCGCCATCTTCAACCCCGACGACCTGGCGCTGGAGTACGCCCGGAGCGTCGCGCGCAAGGAGTTCGAGCCGCTGACCAGCGATCCGGACGCGTCCTACACCGCCACCCACCACATCGACCTCGACGCGCTCCAGCCCCGGATCGTCCTGCCCGGGTCGGCGCGGGCCGCCAACACGCTCGGTGTCGAGGACGCCGCGGGCACGCCCATCACGCGGGCGTTCATCGGCTCCTGCGCCAGCGGCCGCATCGAGGACATCAGGGCCGCCGCCCAGATCCTGCGCGGCCGCCGCGTCGCGCCCGGCGTGCGCCTCAACGTCGTGCCGACGTCAGAGGTCATCCACCGGCAGGCCGAGGAGGAGGGGCTGCTGGACGTGCTGCGCGAGGCCGGCGCGGACGTGGCCATCTCCAGTTGCGACTTCTGCTTCGGCTACGCCAAGCCGCTCCAGGAGGGCGAGAACTGCATCTCCACGGGCGTGCTGAACATCTCCGGGCGCATGGGCAGTCCCGGCGCCGACATCTACATGGGTTCGGCCTACACCGTCGCGGCCAGCGCCGTCGCCGGGCGGATCACCGACCCGCGGGAGGTGATGGCGTGATGGCCGCCGAGGCCCCGGTCCTGCCCGACGTCCTGCGCGGACGCGTCGCCTGGGTGTTCGGCGACGACTTCGACGTCGACCTGATCGTCGGTGTGGAGAACATCAAGTACTACGACCCGGACAAGCTGCGCGCCGTCTGCATGCGGTCGTTCGACCCGGAGTTCGTCGACAGGGTCCGGCCCGGCGACATGGTGGTGGGCGGACGCAACTTCGGCTACGGGCATCCGCACTACCCGCCGCTGGTCGCCCTGCGCAACGCGGGCATCAGCGCTGTGGTCGCCGAGTCCTTCTCCCCCGGGTTCTGGCGCGGCGAAACCTACAACGGGATGCCGCTGGTGACCGTCCCGGGCATCGTCGCGGCGGTGCGTCGCTTCGACGCCGTCGAGGTGGACTGGCGCAAGGCCACGGTGCGACTCGCGGACGGCACCGTACTGGCCGGCTCCCCGCCGAGCGACCGCGTCGTCAAGGTCCTGGAGGCCGGCGGCAGCCTCAACCTGCTGCTGCGCGAACACGGCCGGCCGGCCCCGGCGGAGCGCTGACATGCGGGGACGCCATGTCGACACCGGGCACGGCCAGATCCGGATCTGGACCACCGACGACCGTCCGGGCGTCCTGGTCCTGCCGGGGATCCGCTGGTCGGGCAGGCCCCTGGCGGAGGAGATCGCGCTCGGCGCCCCGGAACTCCCGGTGGCGGTGGCCGACCTGCCGGGTGTGGCGGGATCCGCTCCGGGAGCCGCGGCCGGCGTCGGCCCGGCGGCCGACGCGCTCGCGCAGGTCGCCGGGGCCCTGGGCGTGCACGCCATCGTCGGGCTGGACATGAGCTGCGACCTGGCCGCGGCCGTCGCCGGACGCGTCCCGCACTGCCGGGAACTGGTCCAGGTGGACCCGGGCTACCTCGCGGCGGCGCGGGAGATGCCGCCGCCCGACCTCACGCCGCGGGCCGACGGGACCCACCTGTCGCGGCTGTGGCAGATGGTGCGGAACTCCCACCTGTTCCCGCCGTTCTCGACGCGCAGGGCGGTGCCGGGCCGGGCCGAAGCGCCCAGTGCGGCCGCGCTCGACCGGACCGTCGTCGCGTTCGCGGAGCACCCGGAGGCCTTCACCGCTCTGTGGCAGACGTGGTGCCGTGCCGGTGAGGACCCGTTCGCGGGCACCCGTCCGGCCGCCGTCGTGGTCAACTCCGAGAACACCGGCCCGACGCCCGTCGTCCGGTGGACCGGCAGGCTTTCCAGGGCTCACGGCCACCCGGCGCCCGTCCAGGCGGCGGCCGGTCCGCCCTCCGCACCTGCGCACGACCGCGCCCGGCGGTCGCTGCCGCTGGCGGAGGAGCCGTCGCCCGCGACGGCATCATCGTGCGCGGCGGCCCCGTGCGCAACGGCTCCGTCAGGTCCGGCCATCGTCCGGGGAACGGCGATCCGCCGCGACTTCCTGGACACGTCAGCGGGCCAGGTCCATGTGCGCGTCGCCGGAGACCCCGAGGCGCCGCCCCTGATCGCGCTCCATTCGGCGCCCGGATCCGCACGGCTCCTCGAACCGCTGATGCGCGGGCTCGCGCCGGACTTTTACGTCATCGCGCCGGACTACCCGGGCAACGGCGAGTCGGACAAGCCCTGGCGCGACGGGGTCGACATCGGACGGCTCGCCGACGCGATGGCGGAGGTCGCCGAGCGGCGCGCGGACGGCCCGGTGCACCTGTGGGGCACCCACACCGGCGCGGTCATCGCGCTCGAACTGTGCGTGCGCCGCCCCGACCTGGTACGGCGCGCCGTCCTTGAGGCACCGCCCCTGCTGCCGGCGGAGTTCACCTCCGACATCCTCGAGAACTACCTCCCGCCCCTCCGGGCGGACCGGTTCGGTTCCCACCTCGTGCGGGCGTGGGGCATGCGGCACGACATGTTCCTGTTCTGGCCGTGGTACCGGGACCGCACCGCCGCCGACCGTCCGCTGCGGGTCCCGCGCGCCCGCGAACTGCACGACTGGACCGTGGGCCTGCTCCAGAGCGGCCCGACCTACCACCTCAGCTACGCGGCGGCCTTCCGTTACCCCACCCGGGACCGGCTGCCGGCGCTCACGGTGCCGGCGCTCATCTGCGCCGGCCCCGACGACATGCTGGCCGACAACCTCCCGGCCCTGCGCTCCGCGGCACCGGACGGCGTCACCCTCGCCTCCACACCCGCGACCTGCTGGTACCCCGACCAGGATCCCGCGGCCGTCGCGGAGACCGTCCGGCTCTACCGGGACTTCCTCACGGCCGTCCCCTGACGGCGGCCCCGTCGCCTCCATCCATCCCATGACCAGCGCTTCTTTCCCAGCCCCGCCTTCTCGGCGGCCCTTCTGAGGAGACCCCATGACACGACCCATTGCCCGCCGACGGCGGCTGGCCGCGTTCGCCGTCGCCGCGGCCGCCGCCCTGCCGGCCGCTGCGTGCAACGGCGGAACGCAGAGCGGCGAGATCAAGATCGGGTTCATCACGGCGAACACCGGGCCCGTCGCTTTCGCCGGCCAGACGTTCGGCAACGGCACCCAGCTCGCGATCGACCAGCTGAACCGGGAGGGCTACCTCGGCGGTGGACGCAAGATCAAGCTGGTGAGGAAGGAGGGGGCCGAGCCCCCGGCGCGGGCCGTCGAGCAGGCGAAGCAGCTCGCGGGCGACCAGGGCGTCGTGGGAGCGATCTGCTGCATCCTGTCGCCGGTGGCGGGCGCGGTGAAGCCCATCACGACGGCCGCCAAGCTGCCGCTCGACATCTACGGCGCCACCGACCTCGGCCTGGAGGACCCGCCGTACGTGGTCCGCACCGCGACCCTTCCGCAGGACGCCAACAAGAGCCTCGCGCAGAAGGTGGCCCAGCAGGCCAAGCCCGCGTCGGTCGCCTACGCGGTCACCCAGGACAACTCCGGCTGGGTCTCCCAGTTGAAGAGCTTTCAGCAGGGCTTCGCCGGCACCGCCGTCCGGGACCTCGGGACGGTCAACACCCTCGCCGCCCAGACCGACTTCAGTGGCGCGGCGGGCCAGCTCATGGCCAAGAACCCCGAGGCCATCGTCATCGCCGCGCTGCAGCAGTCGTCCATCTCCCTGATCAAGGCACTGCGCAGCCGCGGCTACAAGGGGCTGATCGTGTCGGCCGAGACGATCGGCAGCCCCGGGGCGTTCAAGGCCGCGGGCAAGACGCTGGCGGACGTTCCTTTCCCGGTGTACTTCTTCTCCGGTAAGGCCAGCGCCCAGGGCCAGAAGTTCGCTCAGACCTACAGGGCCAAGTACGGGACGGATCCCGATGACTACGCCGCCCAGGGCTACATGGCCGCGTACATGATGGCCACGGCCGTGAAGGATTCGGGCAAGGACGTCACGCGAGAAAGCGTGGCCAAGGCGCTGTCGGACATCAAGAAGCTCGACGGCACTATCTACGGAACGGTGCAGTTCCAGCAGGGCCAGCTTCACGCGCCCAGCAGCATCGTCCACATCACCTGGACCGCGGACGGCCGCCAGACCGAATGGGCGCCGTCCGGCCCGGCCGCATCCTGAGAGCCCGGTGAGCTGAGCCATGCTGTTCCTCCAGCAACTCGTCAACGGAATCGCGCTGGGCGCCGTGTACGCGCTGTTCGCGGTGGGTTTCGGGGTCGTGTTCTCAACGATGCGGATCTTGAACCTCGCGCAGGGCGTCTACGCCACCTGGGGCGCGCTCGTCGCCTACTGGGCGGTCGCGAACGCCGGCCTGCCGTTCGCCGCGGCCTGCCTGATCGGCACCGCGACGGGGGCGCTGACGGCGGTGGTGGTCGACCAGGTCGCCTTCCAGCCGCTTCGCTCGCGCGGCGGCGAGCAACTGCTCGGCACGATCATCACCAGCGTGGCGCTGTGGATCGCGCTGCGCGAGGTCGCCAGCCTGGCCACCGGCGCCGCGCCGCTCGGCTTCCCGCCGGGCACGGTCCCGGACGGCCTGCTGCACGTCGGCGGCGTCCGGGTGCTGACCACGCAGATCATCGCGGTCGTCTGCGCGGTGGCGGTGACCACGATGATCCATCTCCTGCTCCGGCGCACCAGGCTGGGCACGGCCATCCGCGCGGTCGGGCACGACCGCGGCGCCGCCATGCTCGGCGGCGTGAACCCGCGCGCGGCCATCCTCACCGCGGCGGCGCTGGCCGGGGCCGCGACCGGGCTGGCCGGGGTGCTCTACGCCGACAACCAGACCTTCACCTTCGGGCTGGGCGACGGGCTGCTCCTGCAGGGCTTCGCGGCGGTCGTCCTCGGCGGCATGGGCGATGTGCGCGGCGCCGCGTTCGGCGGCTTCATGATCGGCATCGTCCAGGTGCTGTCGGCCCAGTACATCTCCAACTCCTTCCAGGACGCGATCACGTTCGGTCTGCTGCTCGTCGTCCTGGTCGCACGGCCGCGCGGCCTGTTCCGGACCGTCGAGCTCGGGAGGGCCTAGCGCATGGGAACGCAACTGACACTGCTGACCAGCGCCACGGAGTTCGCGCTCGCCGGCGCGCTGCTGGCGCTCAGCACGTACGTGACGCTGTGGGCCGGGCTGCTCAGCTTCGCCACCGTGAGCTTCGCGGCGGTCGGGGCATTCGCCGCCACGCACCTGATGTCGTCCGCCGGACTCGGGCTGTGGCCCGCGCTGGCCGTCGGCGGGATCGGCGGCGGCCTGCTGGCCGCGGTGGCCGGGCTCCTGCTGATCCGGCTCGCGGAGCACTGGCTGGCCCTCGCCACGGTCGCGCTGATCCTGGTCACCCGGGTGATCGTGGTGAACCTGGGCGACCTGACAGGCGGCTCCATGGGTGAGGTGGTGCCGGTGGAGGTCCACCTGTGGCAGCTCGTGGTCGTCCTTGCGCTGGCATGCCTGTTCCTGGCCCGCCTCGCCCGGTCGCGGTTCGGGACCGCGGCGGTGGCGACCCGGGAGGACCCGACGGCCGCGGCCACCATGGGCGTCCGGGTGCGCCGGGTCCAGGTGGCCGCCTTCGTCATCAGCGGCTTCCTCGGCGGGGTCGCCGGCGTCCTCCAGGCAGGACTGCTGCGCTACATCGACCCCGACACCTTCTACATCGACCTGGCCGTCACCGTCATCGCCTGCGTCGTCCTCGGCGGCGCCTACCACTGGTTCGGGTCGGTCATCGGCGCGGTCGTCTTCACCGGGCTGCCGGTGTACATCAACCAGTTCGTCGGCCAGGGTCAGTCGATCATCAACGGCGCCCTGCTGCTGATCATCATGATCTGGGTGCCGGGCGGGCTGGTGGACCCGCTGCGCTGGCGAAGGCTGCGAGAGCGGCGGCGTCCGGCGGCCCCGGTGTCCGAGGCGTCGTCCGACCCGGTGGAGGTGGGAACGTGACCGGCAACGCCGCTCTGGAAGTCGACGGATTGGCCAAACGGTTCGGCGGGCTGAGCGTGCTGACCTCGGTCGGCCTCACCGTCCCCCGCGACACCGTCTTCGGGATAGCCGGGCCGAACGGCGCCGGGAAGACGACGCTGCTGAACATCGTCAGCGGCCTGATGCCCGCCGACGCCGGCTCCATCACGCTGTTCGGCGACTCCTGCCACCATCTCCGGGCGGCCGCGCTCGCCCGGAAGGGCGTCGCCCGGACGTTCCAGAACATCCGGCTGCTGCGCGGCCTCACCGTCGTGGAACAGGTCCTGGCGGGCTCCTTCCGGCACCGGCGCGTGGACAGCGTGCGCGGCCTCGCCGGGACGCCGCGCGCCCGCGCCGAACTCCGCGACCTGCGGGAACGGTCACTCGACGTGCTCGCCTCCGTCGGCCTGCGTGACGCGGCCGACCGGCTCGCCGAGACCCTCCCCTACGGCGACCAGCGACGCCTGGAGATCGCGCGAGCCCTGGTCTCGCGCCCCCGGCTGCTCCTGCTGGACGAGCCGACCGCGGGTATGAACGCCGCCGACTGGGGCGGGATCGGAGAGCTGATCACGCGGCTGCGCGACGACGGCACCACGATCATCGTCGTCGAGCACAACATGCGACTCATCCAGACCGTCTGCGACCAGGTCGCCGTCCTGGCCTCAGGCGAGGTCATCGCCTGCGACGACCCCGCCGTGTGCCTGCGCCGTCCAGAAGTCCGCAAGGCGTACTTCGGCAAATGAGAGGAAGGGCCACACCATGCTGACCGTCGAGTCGCTGGAGGTGACCTACGGTCCCATCCGCGCCGTCGCGGGTCTCGACATCACGCTCGGCCGCGGCGCCGTCGCAGCCCTGATCGGCGCGAACGGCGCCGGGAAGTCGAGCACGATGGGCGCGATCGGCGGGCTGCTCCGGCCGTCGGGCGGGCGCGTCCTGTTCGACGGCGCGGACGTCACCGGGATGCCCGCCCACCGGGTCGCCCGACGGGGGATGGCGCTCGTTCCCGAAGGCCGGATGGTCGTCGGCTGCCTCAGCGTCCAGGAGAACCTGGACCTGTCGGCCTATGCGCGCGGGCGGCACCGCACCGCCCTCGTCGACGAGGTGTACGACCTGTTCCCGCGCCTGGCCGAACGCCGTTCCCAGACCGCCGCGCTGATGTCCGGCGGTGAACAGCAGATGCTGGCGATCGGCCGCGCCCTGATGACCGCCCCGTCCGTCCTGCTGCTGGACGAGCCGTCGATGGGCCTGTCCCCCGCCATGGTGGACACCGTCTTCTCGGCGATCAGCGCGATCCGGGCCGCGGGCATGACCATGCTCCTGGTCGAGCAGAACGCCGCCCTCGCCTTCCCGATGGCCGACCACGTCTGCCTCATCCAGCGGGGCGTGATCGTCGCCCAGGGCACGCCGGAGGAACTGGAGCGGACCCCGGACACCATCGCACGGCATCTGGGCATCGACGAGGAATCGCGTCCCGAGTCGAAGGGGGTGACCGCGTGAGCCCGCCCTGGCAGTCCCTGTACGGCGAGGGCGTCCCCGGAAGAATCGACGTGGGGTCCGAAACCGTGGTGCGGCTGTTCCGGCGCCACGCGGCCGAGCGGCCGGATGCGCCGCAACTCCACTACTACGGCGCCACCCTCGATCGCGCCGCGACCGACCGGCTGAGCGACGCGCTCGCGGCGGGACTCGAACGCCGCGGCGTCGGCCGCGGCGACCGGGTCGCCGTCGCGTTGCAGAACACGCCCGTCTGCGTGCTGGCCGTGCTCGCCGTGTGGAAGCTCGGCGCGATCGTCGTGCCGGTCAACCCGATGTACAAGGCGCGGGAGCTGGCCCACCTGCTCGCCGACTCGGGTGCCCGCGTCCTGATCGTCCACCCCGCCGCGCGGGCGACGGTCGCGGCCCTGCCCTCGGACGGTGCCCCCGAGCACGTCCTGTACTCCCGCGAAGGCGCGTTCGCCGGCGACCTGCCCGGCTCCTGGCCGCAGGACGAGGAGGACGACATCCTCGCGATCCTCGACCAGGGCGGTGCGCCCCGGACCGCCGCCCCCGCCCCCGATGACGCCGCGCTGCTCAGTTACACCTCCGGTACGACGGGCCCGGCGAAGGGCGCGATCAACACCCATCGCAACCTCGCCTACCAGGTCGCCGCCTGCAGCGCCTGGATCGGCCTCGGCGAAGGCGACTCGATCCTCACCGTCGCCCCGCTGTTCCACATCACCGGGCTCGCGATGCACCTGGCACTCGGTCTCGGCGCCGGGCTGCCGCTCGTCCTGACCCACCGGTTCGACGCCGCGACGACCACCGCCCTCGTCGAACGTCACAGGCCCACCTTCACCATCGGTTCGATCACCGCTTTCATCGCGCTGCTCAACGAGCCCACCGCCCGCCGACGCGACCTCGGCTCGCTGTCCAAGATCCTCAGCGGCGGCGCCCCCGTCCCGGCGCCCACGGTGCAGGCGTTCGCCGAAGCCTTCGGCACCTACATCCACAACGCCTACGGGCTGACGGAGAGCACCTCGGCGCTCGTGGCCGTCCCGCTCGGCACGACGGCCCCGGTGGACAAGGCGTCCGGCGCCCTCGCGATCGGCGTCCCGCTCCCCGGCGTCCACGTCGAGATCCGCGATGAGGAGGGGCGGCCCCTCCCGGCGGGCGAGATCGGCGAGTTGGCGACCACGGGCCCGCAGGTCGCGGCGGGATACTGGCGCAACCCCGAACAGACCCGGGCATCGTTCCCGGACGGCGTCCTGCTCACCGGTGACGTCGGCTTCATGGACGAGGCCGGCTGGATCTACCTCGTCGACCGCAAGAAGGACATGATCGTGGCCGCCGGCTACAAGATCTGGCCGCGCGAGGTCGAGGACGTGCTGTACGAGCACCCCGCCGTGCGGGAGGCGGCCGTCATCGGCGTGCCCGACTCCTACCGCGGCGAGACCGTCCACGCCTTCGTCAGCCTTCGCCCCGGGACCTCCGTGACCGCGGACGAACTGCGCGCGTTCTGCCGCGAGCGCCTCGCCGTCTACAAGGCGCCGACCGGTTTCCAGATCAAAGAGGATCTTCCGAAGAGCGCCACCGGCAAGATCCTCCGCCGAGAACTGCGTCAACGACCGCACGAGACCGGGTCTCCGAGCGGTACACCCCCGACGTCGGTCAGAAGGGAGGACGGCTGAAGCCGGTGTAGAGGAGCCAGATCGCGCCGAACGCCGCCGAGGGAGGACCGTCAGCACTTCGTACGGGACGTCCCATCCGGGCAGGCCCTGGAACTCGCGGGCCAGGTCGAGGCGGCCGGTGCGCGGCAGGTACACCAGCCATTCCGCCTCCCAGAAGAAGCTGCCGCGCGGAAGCCGGGCATGGTCGTCCAGGAGGGCGCGCACGAGGTCGTCGCGGCCGCACTCCAGCAGCGGGTGCATGACGGCGATGTGGTCCTGCGGCGCGGACGCGGACCGCGGCCGTCTTGCGCACCGAGTGGCCGTACGCTGCGCGAATGACCCAGCATGTGCGGGCGGTCTCATCTGGGACGAGCCTGCTTCCCGTCAACCTCATCCTTGGCGTGGCCATGGTGGTCCTGCTGGCGGTGGCCGTGGTGGTCTGCCATTTCGGCCGCCTTGGGCATACCCGCGCTGTTCTGTCCGCTGGGTTGCGCGCAGCCGTCCAGCTCGCCGCCGTCTCGCTGATCATCGGCGCGGTCGTCCGGTACACATCGCTTGTCGCCCTGTTCGTGATGCTGATGTACGCGGTCGCGGTGCGCACCAGCGGCCGCCGGCTCACCAAGGGTCCGACGTGGTGGTGGGCGGCCCTGCCCATCGGCGCGGGCGTCGCCCCCGTCCTGGTCCTTCTGCTGGTCACAGGCCTGCTGCCGCCCAGGGGCATCAGCGTGATCCCCATCGCCGGCATCCTCATCGGCGGCGCGCTCACCGCCACCTATCTGTCCGGCCGCCGCGCCCTGGACGAGCTGGCCCAGCGTTTCGGCGAGGTCGAGGCCGCGCTGTCACTCGGCCTGGCCGACCGTGAGGCGCGCCTGCTCATCGCCCGGGACAAGGCCGCCACCGCGCTCGTGCCCGCGATCGACCAGACGCGCACCGTCGGCCTGGTCACCCTGCCCGGAGCGTTCGTCGGGATGATGCTCGGCGGCGCGTCCCCCGTCGCCGCAGGGGCGGTCCAGCTGTTCGTCCTGATCGCGCTGCTGGCCATCGAGTCGATCGCCGCCTTTCTCACCCTCGAACTGGTGGCACGCGGCATCGTCGTCGACGACCCGTGACGCTTGTGACGGCCTGCGCACAGCGGGCCCCGGACCAGGCCGATGTTCTCGGTCGCGAGGCTCAAAAATCTGGGGGCCTTCTCTGATCTCAAGAGGGCTGATCTCCACGCTCGCGATGGGGCCTACATGGACGTATGAGGATTCGTTGTCGGGGGGTGTCAAAAAAGGTGGGCGAATGTGTTCGATCTGTGAGTGGTCGTTGCTGCAGGCGGGGCTTACTGTGGCGCGACTTCGCCTTCACGGCCCTGTCGGTATTTCACAGGAGGGACCCGCTGTGGACTCCCAGTTCGCCGCGGTGCGGCGCGGCCTTGGCGCCATGCTGCTGACGGGGACGGCCTTGAGCGCCGTCCCCGCAGGAACGGCTCACGCCGCCCCACCCGCCGCAGATCGTGTGACCGTCACCGCGGCCGGGTCACCGGCCTACTCCCTGACGGGTGAGCTGTCCTCGGGGGCCATCGCCGTCCTGGACAATGTCGCGTCCTACGAGACCAACAAGATCCAGGGGGCGGGGACGCTTCCGGGCGCCGAAGGCGGTACCGCGAACGTTTCCTTCGACATCGTTCGCGAACGCTTCGGGATGAAGGGGACGTTCACCCTCAAGGATCCCGGCGCGGGCGTGGAGGTGTCCGCGAACGTCAGCGGCCAGGTCGCGGTTCCCGGTGAGGCCACGGTGAAGTGGGAGGGGAGCGGGACCGTCCGGCGCGGCGGCGCGGCGTCCGGCCGGCGGGTCTCGTTCACGGTCGAGGACCGCCGTCCCGACCCGGGCGACCACGCCGTTCGCATCACCCACGCCGGACAGGCCAGGAACGCCATCCTCCGGCTGCCCGACGACTACGACGGTTCTCCGCGTCCGGTGCTGTTCCATTTCCCCGGGCTGTTCGAGACGCCGGGCGCCGCCGAGTTCTTCGGCCGCATGGCCGACTACGCGCAGAGCCGCGGCTTCATCATGATCACCCCCGAGCACTACGGCGTGGGCTGGCAGGGCGTCCCGGCCGGGACGCCGAGCCCGGACGTCGACGATCCCGGCTTCGTCAGGCGGCTGCAGGACATCCTGGTCGAGCGGTTCAACGCCGACCCCAGGCGCCTGTACGCGTCCGGCATGAGCAACGGCGGCTTCTTCACCAGCAAGATGGCCTGCGACAACGATCGGTTCGCCGCTTTCGTACCAGTGTCCGGCCAGCTCAGCGACCCCGGTGCCTGCCGTCCCGGACGCCATGTTCCGATCGTCCTGATCCACGGGGACGGCGACCCCCTCGTCTCCTACGCGACGGTCCAGCCCGCGCTCGACTTCTGGACGCGCAACAACGGCTGCGGCACCAGGACCGTCCCGACGAACCTGCCCGACACCGCTCCCGACGACAACACCACCGTCGTCCGCCATGACCATCCCGACTGCCCGGCGGACGGCCCCGTCACGCTCTACCAGATCAAGGGCGGCGGTCATAACTGGCCCGGCGGGACGCCCTTCCTCGGCCCGTTCCTCGGCGGCACCACCTACGACATCGACGCCAACGCCGTGATCTGGGACTTCGTCTCCCGCTACCGCCTCCCCTGAGCACCGTCAGCAGAACACCTTGCCCGCGAAGGCGTAGAGCTTGTCGGCCGGGGGCGGCGAGGAGCCGAGGTTCACCGACAGGTTCATCTGCCGCCCGTCGTCGGAGCGGAGCGCGTAGGTGGTGTAGCCGAGGAGCTGACCGCTGTGCCCGATCATGCGCTTGCCGCAGGGCAGCGCGTACTCCTGGAGCCCGAGCCCGTAGGCGAACCCGGCGCCGGTGGGCCGCACGGCGCGCATCGCGGCGAGCGTCGAGGGCGACAGCAGCCGCCCGCCGAGCAGCCCGTCGAGGAACCGGCCGAGGTCGCGGGTGGTGGAGATCATCTCGCCCGCCGCCCAGTCGAGGGAGGGGTTCATGCGCGTGGCGTCCACGGTCCGCCCGTCCGGCAGCAGTGCGTAGCCGTGCGCGTGCGGGCGGGGAAGCCCGGGCCGGTCGCCGGGAACGATCGTCTGAGTCAGCCGGAGCGGACGCAGCACACGCCGTCCCATCTCCTCCCCGTAAGGCCGCCCGGTCAGCCGCTCGATCAACTTCCCCACGACCACGTAGTTGGTGTTGGAGTATTTCCAGGTGACGTCCGGGGAGTTCTGGGCGGGGGTGCGGAACGCCTGAGCGAGGAGCCGGTCGGGCTTGTAACTGCGGAACCGCTGCGCCCCGCGCCAGCGGTTGGTGGACCATCCCGGATCGCTCATGTAGTCGCGAAGCAGGCTGGTGTGCTGGAGGATCTGCCGCACCGTGATGCGCTCGCCGTCCGGGACGACGCCGGGCAGGTGCTCGGCCACAGGATCATCGAGCCGCAGCCGCCCCTCGTCGACGAGCTGCAGCAGGACGGTCGCCGCGAACGTCTTGGTGACGCTGCCGATCCGGAAGTACCCGGCCGGATCGGCCGGCCTTCCCGTCCGGACGTCGGACGTGCCCGCCGCGCCGGACCACTCTCCACCGCCAGCGGTTCGCACCCGGAGCAGGACGGCCGTGGCCCCCTTGGTTCTCACCAGATCGTTCAACATCTCCTGGAAGCCGTCCTGGGACGAACGGGTTCGGTTCGACTGTGGCTGCGCCGTACGCGCGTCGAGAGCGGCGAGGACGACCGTGGCCGCCGCAGAAACCGCCGCCGCACCGGACACCGCGAACGCCGTCCACCGCGAAAATTTGATCATGGTTGGACGCTACGGAGCCGGGCCCTCGACGCCCATGCGGACGGCCACCCAGCCCACCTGCGGAAAACCGCACTGCTGCCCTGCGGGTCTGTCTCGAAGGGTCCTTCTTCTCCCCGCGCCCCACTGCCCGAAGCGTGACTCGCGCAATGCCGGAGATGCGCCGTCAGGGCTTGCGGCCGATCCCGCCGATGGCCCAGATCGACCGCCGGGCCGTTTCCGGTTCGGCGGTGTTGGGCCGCCACTGGTGCAGGGGAACGAAGCCGGGAGGCAGCAGGTCCAAGCCCCGCATCAGTTCCTCGACCTCTGCCGCGGTGCGCAGGTTCGAGCGCGTCGTCGCCCCTCGGACTGTCTTGTTCCCCTGGAACAGCGCGGCGAGTCGGGCGGTCGTTTCGGGGGCGGGATCACTGATGGCGTGCGTCAGCAGCAGGTGACTGCCCGGCGGGACCCGCGCCAGAAGTCCCTGGACGATGTGGTCGGCGATGTCGTCTTCGGGAATCACCGCCAGCACCGAATGCAGGATGAGCCCGACCGGCTCGTCCGGGTCGATCGTCGACGTGATGACCGGGTCGTCCATCAGTGCGTCGGGGTCGCGGGCGTCGGCCTGCAGGATCCGGGATGGCCCGCCCATCCCGAACACTGATGCGGCGTGCGCCGCCACGACGGGATCGTTGTCCACGCAGATCAGCCGACAGCCCGGCGCGATCTCCTGGAGGATCTGATGGACGCTGCCCTGTGTGGGCAGCCCGCAACCCACATCGATGAACTGCCGCATGCCTTCGGTGACGAGCGCATCCACCGCGCGGCGCAGGAACCGACGCGACTCCACGGCGGCGACTCTGAGATCGGGTGCGATCCGCAGCGCCTGTTCGGCCGCCTCACGGTCGACGGCGAAATGGTCCTTGCCGCCGGTGAGGTAATCAAGAATGCGCGCCTCATTGGGTATCTCGGGGCGAAAACCAGCGAGTTCGTCGGACCAGGGTGAGGACACCGTCCGAAGGTAGCGCTCACCCGGAGTCCAGGTGGCTGATATCAGGGATCGGTCGTGGGCGTCTGCGAGAACTTTCAAGATCCCTGGAGCTGGTCGCGGCTACGAGCAGGTGGTCGTCCCAGGCCGTGAGGCCGCCCCAGCATCACCGGCAAGGCCCGGCTATCGGCTGTCGCATCCATCCGCCGGTGATTGCAATGACCTTTGCGGCGGGCGCACGATCAGTCGTTCGGTTGCATCGTCCACTGCACCGCAGCCTGGTCGGTGCCGGGTTGCCGAGTGTGCCGTTCGAGGTGCGTCAGCAGGAGGGTCATCGGGAGACCGAGACCGCCCACCACGTGATCGAGCAAGTCGGCCTGGATGCTTTCCAGTGTCAGAGCCGGATCGCCCGCGCAGAGCGCGGCAGTCCTTTCCGCAAGTGGAGGAGCGTGACCTCGCTCGTCGCGTGCCGGCATCAGGTCGTGGGTGTGCAGCAGCAGCCGGTCATTGTGACGGAGCGGCACGGTCGTGGTCTCGCACCACTGGTCGCCGAAGTCGAGCAGGGTCAGCGGCGGATAGCAGGGCAGAGCTTCGAGTGAAAGTACTCCGCCCTCCCTTATCAGCAGGGGCCGCGGGTTCCCGCAGCACACTATTTCGGCGGTGTCCTCGCGGAGGGTGAGCAGCACGGCGGTGACGAATTCGTCGTCCTGGAGCATCGGTGCGAGGACCGAGTGCATCCGCTCGGCCAGCCCCGGCAGGGTCGACTCGTTGGAAGCCAGTTGCCGGAAGTTGCCGAGCGCGGCGGCCGCCGCCTCCTGGGCCGACTCGCCTGTACCCAGCACGTTTCCGATCAGGATCCTGGTGCCGAAAGGCGTGGGGAGGATGGCGTGGAAATCGCCCTTGGTCCGGGGCGCCGCCGGAAGTCGGCAACTCTGTGTGCGCACTGTCCCACCGTGCTGCGCAAAGGTCATGGTCGCCGTTGGCGTTCGGTAGTACTTCCGGAGGAAGTCCAAGAGGATCTCGGGGGTGAACTCCGGCGTGGCGCTGTCCACGCACAGTCGTTCTATCGTGCTGAGGTAGCTTTCGGTCTCCTCGGGCTTGTCGAGATACAGCGCGCCGGTGAGGTTCTCCAGGTAGACCACGTCCGGCACCTCGGGCTCGGGGAAGCGCAGGAGGGTGAACGCACCGCCCTCCGCGACGTGGCCCCCGAAACGGAACGGCATGATCTGAATCGTGGTGTTCGGTCGGGCGCACATGGCGATGAGGTGCTCGAGTTGGCCCCGCATCGTCTCGGGACCTCCGAGCGGCCGACGCAGCGCCGTCTCATCGATGACGGCCCATAGCCGAGGGGCGTCGGGCCCGGAGAGTCGTTTCTGGCGGCGCAGACGCAGTTCGACCCGGTGCTCGATCTCGGTCGGGGACGCGTTCGGATTTCCGAGCCGAATGACCGCGCGGGCATAGTCGGGCGTCTGCAGCAGACCGGGGACGAATTGAATCTCATACGTCCGGATGAGCGACGTCGATTCTTCGAGCCCCACGTAGGTCTGGAACCAGTTGGGCAGGACGTCGTGGTACCGGTGCCACCATCCCGGCGTGTTGGCCTCGCGCGCCTTTTCCAGGATCGTGTCCCGCTCGACCTGGTCGGCGACACCGTAAAGGGTGAGCAGATCGGCCACGTCCCGTTCCTTGAAGCTCACCCGGCCGAGCTCCAATCGGCTGATCTTCGACTCCGAGCTGCGGATGCGGTCACCGGCCTCGTGGCGGCTCAGC
Organism: Actinomadura sp. NPDC023710; assembly: GCF_040639875.1. Taxonomy (NCBI): domain Bacteria; kingdom Bacillati; phylum Actinomycetota; class Actinomycetes; order Streptosporangiales; family Thermomonosporaceae; genus Actinomadura; species Actinomadura sp. NPDC023710. The sequence goes on along the minus strand of NZ_JBFAGB010000013.1, from coordinate 106,777 downwards.
CCGGACGCCTCCCGCAGGCGGCGCAGCTGTGCGCCGAGGATGATGCGAAGCACCGTCGGACTCGAGCCTGGGCGCTCAACGGTCACCTCCCACCTCCGAAGGCATGTGCAGCGGCATGCGTGCTCCTCGCGCGTTGGATCGCATCCCGCTCAAGGGACGAGGTCGTCGGGTCCGGTGGGCGGGCGCGGACGCGCGGTGGCTGCGCGCCAGAGCACCTCTGGCAGGAACAGGGACTGGGGTGGGGCGGTGAGCGCCAACACGTCGATGAATCGGTCGCATACTCGCGGGTCGACGTTCGCGAGAGACTGGACCCGGTCCACGTAGCGGTTGAGGATCCTGGTCCGCACACCGGCCGCGGCGCCTCTGGTGGTGTCGTACCGGAGGTCCTCCCCCGTGGCCACCAGCCACGGGCCGGTGGCGTTCTTGATCACCTTGCGGTGGAAGCGCCGCGCCAGCCTGTCGAGGTCCCCGTCCGCCCGCAGGCAGGCGTCCAGTGTGAGCGCGGACTTCGCCGCGACGGTCATTCCCTGGCCGTAGAGCGGGTTGAAGGCGCACAGTGCGTCGCCCGCGACCAGGAATCGCCTCGGCCATGCCGGCATCCGCTCGTAGTGACGGCGGAGATTGGCGGTGCGCCGGTAGCTGACGATGGAGGTGAGCGGCTCGGCGTCACGGATCGCCTCGTAGAGCACCGGGCTGCGCAGACTCTTGGCGAACTCCAGAAAGCCGTCGCCGTCGTTGGGCGGATAGTCCTCCCCGACGCCGAAGAGGCTGACGATCCACCGGCCGCCCTCCTGGGGGAAGAGCGCGCCGGTGCGCGTGCCGTGCGGGGGGTCGGCCTGGAGGTAGAGCGCCTTCCAGCCGGGGTCGAAACCAGAGGGAATGGCGTAGGTGCGGCTGGCATATCCCAGCAGTGGGTCGATCAGGGTCTGCCGGACGGCCGGGTAGCCGAGCCGCTCCAGCCACGCGGGAGTCTTCGAGGAGCGCCCGGTGGCGTCGACGACCAGATCCGCGGTGAGGGGCTCGCCCGATCCGGTCGTCCCGCGCTCCCGCACCTCGACTCCGGTGACGGCCCCGGCGTCGGCCAGCAGCCCGGTCACCTCATGGCCGGCGAGCACCCGGAGGTTCTGGATCTTGGCCAGCCGCACGCGCACGGTCCAGTCGAGGAGATCCCGGCTGAACGTCAGCAGGCGGGTCGATGCGAACCGGCGTCGCCATCCGGCGGAGGTCAGCCACAGCATGTCGGCGGGCACCCGGACCTCAGGCACGTCCGCGGCGCGCAGCTCGTCCTCCAGCCCGGGGAACAGCTGCTCGGCGATCTCCAGCCCCCGGCTCCAGAGCACGTGCAGATGGCGGGCCTGCCCCAGACCCGGACGGGATTCGAGGGCCTCCGCGAAACGGTCACGCTCGATCAAGGTGACCCGGGAGAAGTGGTCGGCGAGGATTCTGGCCGACAGCAGCCCCATCAGGCTGCCGCCGATGACGACGGCATGCTCACGGGGCTGCGTCATGATCTTCTCCTCGCGGGTGCGGAACAGGCGCTTGTACGGGGGATTCAGCGACGGCGATCAGAGGCCTCCGCGAGCGGGAGGAAACCTGGGCGCTCACCCATCGCGAAAGCGACGGCTTGGTCAAGATCGAGTTCCGTCCCCTGTACGAAGAACTGTCGGTATGCCTCGTCGCCCAGAGCTTGCCGGGCAAGCGCCTCCCCTTCGCAGTGCGGGGCGTTGAAATACGCAGAACCGAACAGCGGGAGCCCTACCGTCCGCCAGATCCGTTCGGCCGCCCCCTGCAGGGCGGCGGCGTCCCGGGGACGGCCGCCCGCCGCGTGGAACAGGGCGAGCAGTTCGATGCCCAGCACCGCGCACACCAGATCATGAAAAGTGCGGCTGATGTCCACGCATTTCCGGGCGAGGACGGTGGCGTCCTGGACCCGGCCCTCGGTCCAGGCCGCGAAGGCCAGAACGTAGAGCGCGTAGGCCCTGACCCACCGCTCGCCGCGCTCCTCACAGATCGCGCGAACCTCTTCGCACAACTCGACGGCGAAGGGGAGGTCACCTTGGAACGCGACCGTCATGGCGTATTCGGCGCGCGCCATGATCACGCTGGTGTTCAGCTCCCCGAGGGAGTCATAGGCGGCGAGCGCGTCCTTGAACAGAGTGGCCGCTGTCGCGTGGTCATCGGTCACCAGCGCGACGCAGCCCAGGCGATGCACCGCATTGGCCGACGCGATCGGGTCACCCGTCCGCAGGGCCTCTGCCCGGCCGGCCTCCAGCAGCGCGGTCGCGGCGTCGGTGTCGCCCTGCTTGATGGCGATGTAGCCGTTCACCCAGAGGGCTTTGGCCCGTGCCCGGGTCGGGTCGGTGTCGAAGGCGAGTGCCCGGTCCAGCCAGTACCGGCCTTCGGCGAGGAAGCCGCATCCCACCCAGTAGAAACACAGCGCGCCGGCCATCCGCAGGCCGGTTTGCGCCTGACCGGGGGTGGTGAGGCAGTAGTCCAGCGCTGCGCTCACATTCGCGTGCTCACGGAGCAGACGCTTGAAGATCTCCTTCTGGTCGGCGCCGAACCACTCCAGCTCGCACTGCTGGACCAGACTCAGGTACCAGTCGCGGTGCCGCCCGCGGAACTTCTGCTGCTCGCCCAGCTCACCGAGCCATTTCGAGCCGTACTCACGCAAGGTGTCGAGTAGCCGGTACCGGACGCCCTCGCCGTCTCCGACCCGCGAGAGGATCGACTTGTCGACCAGACCCGCCAGCGTCACCGAGACGCGGTCTGCGGGCAGCACACCGTCGCCGCACACGTGCTCGACGGCGCGCTGATCGAAGTCCCCGGCGAAGACCGACAGCCGGGCCCACAGCAGCCGCTCCTGGCGCGTGCACAGCTCATGACTCCAGCCGACCGTCGTACGCAGGGCGTCGTGCCGCGACACGTCCTTGGACATATCCGCGGTTCCGTCCACCAGCATCTCGAACCGGTCGTCCAGCCGGTCCGACAACTGCTCCAGGGAGAGCCGCCGCAGCTGGCCGGCGGCGAGTTCCAGGGCCAGCGGAAGCCCCTCCAGGCGACGGCACAGCCGGGCGACGGTGCGCCAGTTGTCATCGCCGACGGCGAAGCCGCCCGTGGCCGATGCGGCACGCTCCTCGAACAGGGTGACCGCCGGGGGCCGTGCCACCGTGTCCGCCGGCGCCGCTTCCGGATCCGCCGTCTCCAGTGGCGCGAGTTTCAGCACCCGCTCACCGCTGACGCCGAGGGCCTGGCGGCTCGTGGCCAGCAGGTGCAATCCGGGTGCCGCCCTCAGCAGGACCTCGGCCACACCCGCACAGGCGTCCCTGAGATGCTCGCACGTGTCCAACACCAGCAGCAGCCGTTTCCCGGACAGGTGATCGGCCAGGACGTCGAGCTGCGGACGCGCGGTCTGGTCGACGACCCGCAGAGCGCGGGCGATCGCATGGCCCACGAGTGAGCCGTCCCGCAGACCCGACAGGGGCACCGCCCACGCGCCGTCATGGAACCCGTCCTCCAGGTCCCGCGCGGCCTCCAGCGCGACCCGCGTCTTCCCGACGCCGCCCACACCGGTCACCGTCACCATGCGTCCGGCGCCGAATAACCGCCTGAGCTCCGTGAGCTCGGCATGCCGTCCGACGAGAGCGGCGCTTTGCGGGACGAGATTGCCCCTCCGCAGCACATCAGCCCCAGCCACGATCGCCCCATTCCCCCCGCGCCGTCACGATGCCGCACCACCTTACCCAAACGGCCTGCGCCAATAGGGCATTTTCGGAAATCGGCAGCCGATCAGGAAAAACCAGAACTGGTCAGCTGTTTTGAGGCTGGGCAAGGTGAAGTTCAGGCGGTAGAGGGCGGCTGGTACGGCTCCGAGATCGTGATCGGCGTTAAGGGCGCGGTCCATAATGCAGAGCTGCCGCCAGGTGATGTGTGACGATCAACAATCCTGGGGCGGCTGCCGCCGCCATGGTAGGGGTCAGCGTCGCCGGTTGTTGCCTGAATGACCTGATGGCCTTGATGCTCCCATCACCCACCTGCCGGCGAATCGGGCTGAAGGTCCGGCACACCTCGGAAAACCACGACGGAGATACGCACAGTCATCGCTCCGAAGAGACGTTCCGCCAAACCCACGTGACCAAGGCAAGATCCGTGCTCCAGATTCGCCCACTCGCCGGGCCGTCCCGCCCATTTTGTCACCGATCCAGTCGGACGACGCGCGGCGATGGTGGTGGGCGTTCGCCTGCGCAGGCCGAACTGTGGCTCAGCCGCTTCCCGACTAGGACCAGCAGGTCCGAAGAAATCGGAGCGTGCCCGCGAACGTCCGGGGCCGACGCGCGCGATCAGAGCCGCCCAGTCCCCGGGACGTGCACCACAGGCCGGGGTCGGGACAGCGCTGGGCCCGCGGTCAGCCTGACGGGGGCGGCTCGCCGGGCAGCCAGTCGCGGGCGGGGTCGTACTCCAGCCAGCGGTGCCGCCGCCCGTGCTCGGCGAACCCGCGCAGCAGCGCGGGGATCATCGGATGCGGGGACTGCCGGGGCCACACCAGCGACCAGGCGTAAAGCGGCGTCGGACCGACGACGGGGATCGCGCGGATCCTCGGGTCGTCGGGCAGCGGGGCGTCGGCCGGGAACAGCGTGATCCGTCCCGGCCCGGCCAGCAGGTCGGCCAGCAGGTGCTCCACCCCGAGGTTCGCGCCGCCGGAGCCGACGCGTACGCCGAACTCGTCGCAGAACCGCTTGATGAAGTCGAGCCGGTCGACGTCCGCGGGGAACCGCAGCTCGCGTCCGGCGAGGTCGGACGGTCGGACGGCGGACCGCGAAGCGAGCGGATGCCCGGCGCCGACGAGCACGTCCACCGGTTCGAGCCGGACGAGGCGGTGCGCCAGGCCGTCCGGCAGCGGCGGGTGCACGCGTCCGAACGCGGCGTCGACGTCGCCGCGCAGCAGTGCCGCCACCGCCGCGGGAAGATCGCGGCTCATACCGAGTTCGACCTTCAGGTCCGGCCGCTCGTCGATGACCGGGCCGACCGTCCTCGCCGGTCCGTAGAGGTGGCCCCAGACGTCGAGCCGCAGCGGGCGGGCGGCGGCGTGGACCGCGGCCACGGCGGCCTCGGCGGTGCGCAGCGCCTCCCGGGCCGGCTCCAGGAAACGGCGTCCCGCCTCCGTGAGCTCGACGTTCCCGCGTGTGAGCAGCGCGGCTCCGAGCGCCGCCTCCAGCCGGGCCAGCCGCTTGGACACCGCCTGCTGGCTGATCGCCAGCTCCCCGGCCGCCCGCCCGAAGTGCAGGTGGTCGGCGACGGCGACGAACGCGCGCACCTGGCCGAGGTCGAGCTCCATGCCTCCCATCGTCGCCGACAACCAACGGTTGTCAATCCTGCCCGTCGGCTGTTGGAACGGGCCCCCGGTCTCCCGGTTTCATGCGTGGCATGAGAGCACTTCTCCCCGAGGCGGGATCCGTCGTGTTCGGCGAGGTGGACGAGCCCGTCCCCCGTCCGGACGAAGCGCTGGTGAAGGTCGCCGCGTTCTCGGTGAACCGCGGCGAGACGTTCCAGCTGGAATCGGACCGGCCCGGCTGGCGTCCCGGCAAGGACGTCGCGGGACTCGTCGTCCAGGCCGCCGCCGACGGGTCGGGACCCGCCGCCGGCCGCCCGATCGTCGGGCATCCGCCGTCGGCGGGGTGGGCGGAGTACGTCGCCGTCCCCACAGCATCGCTCGCCGAGATCCCCGATCCCGTGCCCCTGCGGGCGGCCGCCGCACTGCCGCTGGCCGGGCTCACCGCGCTGCGGCTGCTGCGCGCGTCCGGGACCACCGCCGGGACGCGCGTCCTGCTGACCGGCGCCTCCGGCGGGGTCGGCCACTACTTCGTCGAACTGGCGGCGGCCGCGGGCGCCGAGGTCACCGCGATCACGTCCGCCCCGGAGCGCGGCCGGCGCCTGTCCGAGCTGGGCGCGGCGGTCGTCCACGGCGTTCGGGACGCGGTCGGCCCCTTCGACGTCGTGCTGGAGTCGACGGGCGGGGACGACCTTCCGCTCGCGCTGGCACGCGTGGCGCCCGGCGGCACGCTCATCTGGTTCGGACAGGCGAGCCGCCGGCCGGTCACGCTGGACTTCTTCGGCTTCTTCGACGGCCCCGAAGGCGCCACGATCAGGCATTTCCACTACGCGAAGGCCCCCTACGGCGAGGATCTCGCCACCCTCGTCCGGCTGACCGCCACCGGGCGCCTGCACCCGGAGCTCGGCCGCGTCGCCGACTGGAGCGAGACCGCCGCCGTCCTCACCGAACTGCGCGAGCGCCGCGTCCGCGGCAACGCCGTCCTCACCCTGGAGCAGAACCGATGACCGCCTTCCTCGACGAACCCGTCGCCCCCTTCGCCGCCGCCAACCGGTCACGCGCCATCGCCGCCGGTGTCGACCCGTACCAGTACGACGCGGTCACCAGCGACCTGACCGCTCTGCACGAGTGGACGGACGCGTTCGCGCGGATCGGCGAGGAGCATCTGGCCCGGGCCGGGAAGGCCCGGCTCCCGAGGTCGGCGGGCGAGGCGTACCGGGACGCCGCGCTGTGGTTCCACTTCGCGACCGTCCTGCCGAACCCGGACCTCGCCGCGCACGGCCGCGCGGCCGCCGCGTCCGCGAATGCCCTGCGCCGCTCGCTCGCCCGCCTCGCCCCGGACGCCGAGCACCTTTCCGGGCCGGACTTCACCGGCGTCCTCCGGCGTCCGGCCGCGGACGCCCCCCTGGTCGTCCTGGTGCCGGGGATGAACTCCGGCAAGGTCGAGTTCATGCCGATCGCCGGGGCCCTGCTCTCGCGCGGTCTCGCCGTCCTCGCCATCGACGGGCCGGGGCAGGGCGAACTCGCCGTCCGCGGCACCTGGGAGGCGGACTACCACCGGGTGGTGCGGCAGGCCCTGGACGCCGTGGACGGCCTGCCCGCCGGCATCGGCCTGCTCGGGCTCAGCATGGGCGGGTTCCTCGCGTCCGTCGCCGCGGAGAAGGAGCCGCGGATCCGCGCGGTCGTCACTGTCAGCGGGCCCACGGCCATCACCTGGGACGAGCTTCCGCCGTATGTGACGGAGTCGTTCGTCCTGCGCACGGGTGGGGAGGACGCCGCGCGCGATTTCGCCGGCCGGGTCACCGCACCCCGGGTCCCGCAGCCCCTCCGCGTGCTGGACGGCGGACTGGACGTCATCCCGGGCGTCGCCAACGGCGAAGAGCTGGCCGCGCGCGCGGCCGACGGCGAGTACACGCTGATCCCCGAGGGCGGCCACCTCCTGGAGAACTGCCGCTGGGCATGGCTGCCCGACACGCTCGACTGGCTGGCCGCCCGGCTCAGCCACGACCCGGCGTCGGTGGTCACCCGCTACGTCGAGGCGGTCGCGAACGGCGACCTGGACACCATCAGCGCGAGCTTCGCCGACGAGGCCACCTGGACCTACCCCGGTGACCTGCCGCTGACCGGCACCTGGCGGGGCCGGGACGCGATCATCGGCGACTTCCTCGGCGGCGCCGGAAGGCTCTTCCGGCCCGGGGGCGAGCCCAGCGTCGTCCTCACCAATGTGGTCGCCGACGGCGACCAGGTCGTGGCCGAATGGACGTCCCGAGGAACGGCCCGCAACGGCAGCGCCTACGACAACGCCTGCCTCGGCGTTTTCACGGTGCGGGACGGCCGGATCACATCCGTCCGGGAGTACACCGACACCCAGCATGTCGAGCGCACTCTGTTCGGCTCTTGACCTGCGGACGTCGCGAGGGCGGCGGTCTTCGTTCAGCATCACGAACAGGGAGACGAGAACGGTGGGGAGGCTGTGCCTCCCCACCGCGGTTGCGGGCCGGTTGAGCCCGCGTCTTGGCCCGGACGGCGCGGTTCACACGCCGTCCGGCAGGCACCGCCGAACCCCCTGGGGAGTCCGGCGGTCATCTATCGGCGGATCACCGCTTCGTGAGCCCGGCCCGTTCCGCGACCGGCGTGAGGACGCCGGTCAGCAGAGCGGCGGCCTTGGTGTTGCCGCCTTGGGCCAGCGGCCACAGGGCGGCGACGACCTCCAGCGACTGGCTGTCGGCCGTATGGACCGAGCCGTCCGCAGGCACCGCGGCCTTGGCGATTCGACGCGACCCCCTCAGCCGGCCGAGGTCCCGGCGGCCGAGCCACCGGAGCAGCGGCACGTCCAGGTCGGTGGTGTTGGCCACGATGGCGACCACGATGATCAGCACGCCGGTGGCCACGAACCACCCGGGGGTCTCCCCGAGCAGCAGCAGCCCGATCGGCAGGCTCATGATCGGCTCACCGCTGGACAGGACGCCGAACTTCTCCTTGCCCAGGTAGCCGATGGAGCGCGCCTCCAGTACCGGAGCCACGCACGCCGTGCACAGACCGGTCAGCATGGCCAGCATGAGGACCCGGGGCTGGAACCAGTCCAGGCCCCCCACGACCAGCCAGCAGGCCGCACCTGGGATGGTGAGCAGGCCGGCCAGGGCCAACCCGATCGTCTCGGCTCCCCGGTCCTCCAGCTTCTCCACCGCACTGACGTTCACGGCGAAGCAGACCGCTGCCACGGCCGCGAAGGCGTAACCGAGCCAGTCGATGCGGGACTCCTCCTGCAGCGACATGACCCACAGCCCCACGCCGGCCAGGACGGGCCAGAGCACCGCGACGTAGCGGGCCTTGCGGAGCGTGCCCCAGACGGCCACCCCCAGCGGGCCGCAGAACGCGATCGCGATCACTGTCGCGAAGCTGCCGATCCGCTGTGTCGCACCGACCAGAAGCGGCAGATAGAAGACCCCGGAGACCGCCAGGCACCCGATCGGCCACCGAACCGATCCGGCCGAGGCTCGCACCCGCTGGATCTCTTCAGCGGCGCTGCCGCCGCGCGACCGCACCGACAGACCGATCTTGACGACGGCGTATCCCGCGAGGAACAGCCCGCCGAAGACGGCCCCGAGCGCACCGGGCGCGAAGGGGAACTGATCTTCGGCACCCAGCGCGGAGAAGGCGTCTCCGGCAACACAGAACAGCAGCCCGAGGAGGCCGACGGCGACCCCTCGAAGCGCGCCGTCTCCACCTACCCTCATATTGGACATGGCCCATGACCTCTCGTTTGTCTCTTCGCCGGCAAGCCGGCGGCAGGCAGCGTCTGCCCGCAGGAGAGACCGTGTCCCCACAAGCGAAAACGACAACTGTTATCGCCATCACACCCATCCGGCTCCGGGAAAGCATGCGGCTCGACGTGGTCGGCGCCGCCGTACCGGCCACGTGCGGGCTCACAGCCTTGGTCCACGGCACCCTCGACAGCGCCGACGACGGTTGGACCTCGTCTCAGGCCGCCGGCTCGCTCGCCGCCGCGGCCGTACTGCTGACGGTGTGTTCCCGGCCCACCAGCACCGGTGGGCCGGCGCGCCGCTCGTCCCACTCGGCCTGTTCGGCTCCCGCCCGGCAGGCCCTGGACGTCGGCGGTGGATCGGACCGTTCGAATGATCTTGACGTGAGGAAGACGTGCCGGGCGGGTACGAGCTGGTGAGAGCACCGGCGAGCGGCCCGCGCCGGGCGGCGGCGTTGGTGCGGCCATCTGCGCGGGGAGCACTGCGCATCTGCCCGTGGTGAGGGCGTCCGGCCCGTCGACGGCGCGCGTCCACCGGGTCCAGGGACGGAAGGTTGGTCATGGTCGCGCACTCCACCGAATTCGATCCGACTCGCGTCGCACACCTGAACGGGACCTTCGCGCCCGTCAGCGAGGAGGTGGACGAGGCCGAACTGCAGATCGAAGGCGAACTGCCCGCCGATCTGGACGGGGTCTACCTGCGCAACGGCCCCAACCCGCGGTTCACGCCGATCGGCTCGTACCTGTTTCCCATCGACGGCGACGGGATGGTGCACGGCGTGTGGATGAGCCAAGGGAGGGCCCGCTACCGCAACCGTTTCGTGCGCACTCCCGCTCTGCGGGCGGAGGAGGCCGCGGGGCGTGCGTTGTGGGGCGGGATCGAGTCGATGATCATCCCTGGGGCGGAGGAGGTCGGGCCTGCGCTCGCGCAGACGTTCAAGGAGCTGCCGGACATCAACGTCGTTCGGCACGGCGGCCATCTGCTGGCCCTCGCCGAGTCCGGCTGCCCTTACCGGATGAGCCCGGAGCTGGAGACCCTCGGCAGGGAGACCTTCGGCGACGGCCTGCCCGCCGGGATCACCGCCCACCCCAAGGTCGACCCGCGGACCGGGCAGATGGCGGTCTTCTGCTACGCGCTGGAGGAACCGTTCCTCACCTGGTCACTGCTCGGTGCGGACGGGAGCCTCGACCGGGGCCCCACGGCGGTGGAGGGTCCGGAGGAGCCGGTGATGATCCACGACATGGCTCTCACCGGCCGCTACCTCGTCCTGGTCCTCGCGCCCGCCTTCCTGGATCTGGCGGCGGCGTTGCAGGGTGGTTCCTTCCTGGACTGGCGCCCCGAGCGCGGCACCCGGATCGCGCTGATCCCGCGCGACGGCGGGCCCGTGCGGTGGGCTCGCGACACCGCGTTCTGGGTCTGGCATACCGTCAACGCCTACGACACCCCCGCCGGACATGTCGTCCTGGACTACGTCCAGTGGCCCGGCCCTGGGCTGGGTCCGCGCCCGGCCGCTCCCGGCGGAGCCCCGCACGGGCTCGCCCGCGCCGTTCTGGACCCGGACGCCGGCTCCCTCCGCCGCCGGCTGCTCGACGACGCGCGCGTGGAATTCCCCCGGGTGGACGACCGGGTCCTGGCCGGCCCGCACCACCGCATCGCCACCGCGGCCGGAAGCGGGCGGACGCCGGACCTGCTGCCCGGCGAGTACGACGCGCTGCGCTGGTACGAGGTGAGCAGCGACGACGTGGTGGCCGAGACCTGGAACGCGGGCCCCCTCTCGGTCGGCGAGCCCGTCTTCGCCCCCGTCCCCGGAACGACGGACGCCGGCGACGGCTACTGGCTCGCCTTCGCCACCGACCGCACCGACCTCACCAGCTGGCTCCTCGTCCTGCCCGGCCAGAACCCGGCCGACGGGCCAGTCGCCCGGGTCCGCATCCCCGTGCGCGTGCCCCTGGGGCTGCACGGCGCCTGGCTGCCCACACAGAACTAGCAACCGGGGGGTGAGCTGACCGTCGACCCGCCGCGTCCCCGGCGGCTCAACTCGAGATCATTCCCATGACCAGGTTGACCGTGGCGGCCAGGATCACCGTTCCGAAGACGTAGGACAGCAGCGTGTGGCGCAGCACCACCGAACGGATCACCGTGCTCGCTACGTCGGTGTCCGACACCTGGTAGGTCATTCCGAGGTTGTAGCTGAAATAAAGGAAATCACGGTAGGCGGGCTGCTCGTCGCTGTTGAAGTCGATCCCGCCGGACGGCTCGCCGTAGTACAGGTGCGCGTAGCGGATGGCGTACAGCTGGTGCAGCATCGCCCAGCTCATGAAGACGCCGAACAGGCCGATCGCGGCGGCGCCGTTGCGGGTGGCGGAACTCCCGATCGCCAGCAGCACCGCGACCCCGGCCAGGCTGCCGACCGCGACCGTCACGATGAGCGACTCGGCCATGAGCGGCTGGAAGTCCTCCCGTCGCGCGTTGCGCCGTGTGTCCTCGGCGGTCATCGGCCACAGCAGCGCCACACCTGTCGTGACGAACACCGCGATCGCGGCGGCGATCCCCGAGAGCACTCCCAGCGGCACGCTCGCCAGCACGCCGACCAGCACGCACACCAGGATCCCGGCGGTCACCGACGCCGTCCGCCGAGCACGCGGCGACGAAGGGATACCGTGCCTCACCGCCACTGCGCCTCTCGCACGCGCGCCAAGGCCACCGCCGCGTCGCTCATCGGTGTTCCCTCCCCACTGAGGAACTCCGGGATCAGCCCGCCATGGCGGGTCGCAGGTGCGCCGTCGGCGCGGGCGACCCACCATCGGTTCGCATAGACCGCTCCCCCGAAAACGGCGTGTCCCTCCCCATCCGATTCTTGCGAGACGGTCATGCCCCGCTAGCCGCCGGCGCTCAGCGGGACACTGGATTCGGCGGTGATGGACAGGAAGGTCAGCGACTCCTGGAGGTAGAGATCGACGCGGTCGGCGGTGTGGGACAGGTACCCGATCGACAGGTCCTGGCCGAGGTGAAGTTCGTAGTCGCCGCCACGGGTGGACAGCAGCAGGGCCCCGTCGAGCGCCGGCGCCCAGATGATCTCACCGTCGCGCAGCAGCCGCGCGAGGTGATGGTGGATCGGATAGCCGTGATCGGTGGTCTCGGTGACCGCGGTGTAGGCGTCGGCGGACAGTAGCAGGCTGTAGGGCCCGTTGACACCGGCGAGCCGGAGCGCGGTCAGCGCCTTGGCGACGGCGCCAGGGTACTGCCGGACGTCGGGGGGCAGCGGCAGAGCGGCGTTGGAGCTGCCGGGGACGATGCCGATGATCGAGGCCGGGTCGGAGCCGTGGAAGACCGCGTGGTCTTCGGCGAACGCGGCCCGCTTCGCCGCGTCCTTGGCAGGCCCCCAGTCCGAGTCGAGCGCGCCGCGTTCGACATCGTCCACGGCCTGGCGGGTGACGGTGAAGGGGACACGCACCTCGATGATGGGCTGGGTCTCGCGCCGGTGGAGCAGCACCCCTTCGGTCGCCGCGTCGAAGGGGCGGACGTGCCCGGTCCCCACCGCGTTCAACTCGGTTCCGGCGGGGCCGACCAGGTCCACCACGCGGCGTCCGGCGACGTGACGGGTGAAGGTGCGGCGTACCTCGTCCTCGATGCCGGCCCAGGCGGCGTCCGACACCGGAGCAAGTTCGCGGTGCAGGTTGTTCATGAGGTGCCGTGTCCTCTCAGGCTGCCGATGCCGAGTGAGCCGTCATCGGGCGAAGTCCGCGCCCTCGCTGCTGGTTCCTCTGCAGCCTGCGCATCGGGGCCGGTTTTGTCCGCCGAGGCGGCGGCCGCCGCGGCCAGCTGCGGTGAGGGGTCGTCGAGGAAGTCCGCGGTGGGCACGAAGAACAGGCCACCGGTGACCGGAGTCGAGAAGTCCAGAATGCGGTCGTGGTTCCCCGGCGGGTCACCGATGAACATGTTCTCCAGCATCCGCTCGATCACCTCGACGCTGGCGGTGTAGCCGATGAAATAGGTCCCGAACTCTCGGGCGCCGACCGTGCCGAACGGCATGTTGTCCCGCACGATCTGCCGCTGGTTCCCGTCGGCATCGGTGATCGTGTTCAGGACCACGTGGGAGTTCGACGGCTTCATCTCGTCGGGCAGCTCGATGTCGTTCAGCTTCGTGCGCCCCATCGCCAGTTCCTGCGCCTCGACCGGCAGGGCGTCCCACTCCTGGAGGTCGTGGACGTACTTCTGAACGACCACGTAGCTGCCGCCGGCGAACGCGGGATCTTCGTCGCCGATGCGCACGGCCACCACCCCGTCGCGCCCCTTAGGGCTCTCGGTGCCGTCGACGAACCCCATCAGGTCGCGTTCGTCGAAGTAGCGGAAACCGTGCACCTCGTCGGCGACGTCGACGTACCGGGCGAGTCGGTTCATCAACTGGCCCGCCAGTTCAAAGCACAGGTCCATACGGCGCGCCCGCAGGTGGAACAGCAGGTCGCCCGGGGTGGACACCGCCGTATGGACGGCGCCGCCGAGTACCCGGAACGGATGCAGGCCGGCCGGGCGCGGTGGCCCGTACAGCCGGTCCCACAACTCCGCACCGATCCCGGTCACGCAACTCAGGCCGCCTTCGGGCGATCGGAAGCCCACAGCGCGCGTCAGCCCTGCAATGTCGGGAAGCAGACCGCGCACGGCGTCCTCGCCGCCCGGCCGCACTGTCGCCACCAGGAAGATCGCCGCCACCGCAGGCGGCGCCAGCACGTCCTGCGGTTCCCCTGGCTGCGGCATTACCCCTCCTCGCCGTCACGCGCACGCCTGGCCTTGCCGGCCAGGCGTGGTCGACCGCGGGAGGGACGGCTGCGCAATCGCCGGTCGCGGCGCGCACGCCATCATCGGCCTCAGGTCAGGGCTGCCGTCGTCCAGGGTCAGGCACACCACTGATCTGCGCCGATCATCCCCCGCGCCAGGACCGCGAAACCATGACGGACGGGCTGGCAGCAGGTCCCGCGACCCGCCCCACGCGGGGCCTCCGGGATGTGCCGTCGCGAGTGCATGGCGCTGGCAGCGTCCTGCGCCCACCCCGCTTCCTGCCCATGACTTCCTAGCCTCGGCTGCGCCTGGCGCGTAGATGTTGCATCCGGCTCTGCACGCGCGGCGGCTGGTTCTGGCGGTAGCCGGCGGACCTCAGCGTCGGTTGGGTGAAGGCGTTGTCAGGGGCGTACCAGTCAGCGTGGAGGAGATCAAAGTCAACGACTGTGCAGGTAGCGCCGGGGCGTGGTGCCGACCGTGCGGCGGAAGGCCGCCAGGAACGCGCTCGCCGTGGCGTACCCCACGCTGTGCGCCACCCGCGATACCGGTTGCCCCTCGGCCAGCAGCGGCAGGGCGGCGCGCAGCCGTACCTGCGTGCGCCACTGGTCGAAGCTCATGCCCGTGTCGTGCACGAACAGCCGCGTCAACGTCCGCCGGCTCACGCCCGCCGCGCGGGCGTGAGCCTCCAGGCCGCGCGGGTCCGCCGGGTCCGCCAGCAGGGCGGCCGCCACCGCCCGGACGCGCTCGTCGGTGGGTTGCGGCACGTCGATGGGCCGGGTGGGCAGCGGGCGCAGCAGGTCGGGCACCAGCGCCTCGGCGCGCGACCGCGCGTCGTCGGTGAGGTCGGTACGGGCCAGGTACCCGATCAGCTCGGCCAGCAGGCCGTCGACGCCGACCGCCGTGGGCTCGACCCAATTCACCGGGCAGCGCTCCGGAGCCAGGTACAGGCTGCACAGCACCGCTTCGCGGGTCGCGCCGGTCGTGTGGGTGACGCCCGCAGGCAGCCACAGTGCCCGGGTGGGCGGCAGGACCCAGTACACCTCGTCCACGCCGACGCTCAGGACGCCCCGCCGGGTCCAGGCGAGCTGGTGATGGGTGTGGCTGTGCGGGGATATCCACTCCCCCGAGGCCAGCGGGAAGTGGCCGACGATGATCGCGGCCATGTCCTCCATGCGACACAGCCTGGCCTCATCGCGGATTGTGGCCAAATGCGGCGGATCGTAGCGTCATCGAGTGCCGATGATCGTGCTGTGCCTCGTCCAGTTCATGCTCGTGCTCGACGACACCGTCGTGAACGTGGCCCTGCCCAGCATCCGCGATGACCTGGGTTTCAGCGCGTCCGGGTTGCCCTGGGTCGTCAACGCCTACTTCCTGGCCTTCGGCGGGCTGCTGCTGTTGTGCGGCCGGATGGCGGATCTGCTGGGCCGCCGCCGCGTCTTCCTCACGGGCGTGGCACTGTTCGGGGTGGCCAGCCTGGCCTGCGGCCTCGCGCAGGAGCCATGGCAGCTCGTGATCGGGCGGTTCGTGCAGGGCACGGGTTCCGCGATGGCCGGCCCGGCGGCGATGTCGATGATCACGTTGCTGTATCCGAGGACGGAGGAGCGGACCAGAGCACTGGGCATCTGGGGTGGCATCGCGGCCCTGGGCGGAACCTCGGGCCTGGTGATCTCCGGGGCCCTGACCGACCTGGTGACCTGGCGCTGGATCTTCCTGATCAACCTGCCCGTCGTCGCCGTGGCCCTGGCGCTGCTCCCCGGCCTCGTCCCCGAGTCCCGCGCCCCCGGCCGGCGCAGCCTCGACGTTCCCGGCGCGGTCCTGGTCACCGGTGCCGCAGTGTCGCTGGTGTACGGGCTGCTGCGGGCCGGGGAGACCGGCTGGAGCGATCCGATCGCCATCGGCGCCGTCGCGCTGTCCGCCGCCTTGACGGTGGCGTTCCTGGTGACCGAGTCGCGGGCGGCGGCACCGCTGGTGCCCAGGTCGTTCCTGGCCTCGCGGACGCGGGCGGTCGCCAACGGCGCGACCCTCCTGTTCTCAATGGCGATGTACGCGATGTCCTTCCTGTTGATGATCCAGGTGCAGAGCGCTCTGGGGTACAGCCCGCTCCTGGCCGGCATCGCCTACCTGCCCTATGGCGGCGGCATCCTGGCGGGCATGTGGTCGTCCTCCCGCATCTCGCTCAGGATCGGGACGCGCTGGGCGCTCCTGCTGGCGTTCCTGGTCAACATCGCCGGCCTGCTGCTGCTGTCCGGCGTGGCGGCGGGCGACTCCTACGCCGCCCACGTCCTGCCCGGCATGCTCATACTGAGCGTGGGCAACGGGCTGGGCCTGCCCGTCATGGCCGTAGCCGCGGTCGACGGCACCACCGAAGAGGACGCCGGTTTCGGCTCGGCCCTGTTCACCTCCGTCCAGCAGATCGGCGGCGCCGTCGGGGTGGCCGCGCTGGCCGTCATGGGCTACTCGGGCGGCCTCACGGCGGGCGCGGTGTGCGTGGCGCTCGGAGCCGTGCTCATCGTCGTGCTACTGCCGTCGCGTACCAGCGGCCCCCAGCAGCCCGCCGGACATGGAGCCGGCGGCCGGAGCACACCTGTGGGTTCGTAGGTGGTGAGGCGGGCTGGAACGATGACGTTGCGACCACGGCGGCGACAACGCCGGGCCAGGGCGAGGATTTGACCAGAGTCCGCTTTTCTCCTGCCCTGGATGCGGTAATCGCCCGGACATGACCGATCTGCCCTTCAGTGACCGGACCGACTTCGACAACGCCGACCGCGGCCACATCGCCTCCCGCACCCCCGGGATCGTCACGAACGCCCAGGGGCAGACCGTCTGGGACGGCGACGTCTTCTCCTTCCTGGACGGCGAATGCCCTCCGTCGGTGCACCCGTCGCTGTGGCGGCAGTCGCAGCTGTGCGCCAAGCAGGGCCTGTACGAGGTGGCCGAGGGCATCTACCAGGTCCGCGGGCTCGACCTGTCGAACATGACCCTGGTCGAGGGCGACAAGGGCGTGATCGTGATCGACCCGCTGATATCGAACGAGACGGCCGCCGCCGCGCTCGCCCTGTACCGCGAGCACCGCGGCGACCGTCCCGTCACCGGCCTGCTCTACACCCACTCCCACGTCGACCACTTCGGCGGAGCCGGGGGCGTTCTGCCGCCCGGCAACCCCGAGGGCGTACCGATCCTGGCGCCGGCCGGGTTCACCGAGAACGCCGTCGCCGAGAACGTCTACGCCGGAACCGCGATGGCACGGCGCGGGGTTTACCACACCGGCGCCACCCTTCCCAAAAACCCGCAGGGGATGGTCGGCACCGGACTCGGCCAGACCGCCTCGACCGGAACCGTCTCCCTGATCCCGCCCACCCGCGACATCACGAGCACCGGGCAGGAGGAGGTCATCGACGGGGTGCGGATCGTCTTCCAGATCACCCCCGGCACCGAGGCACCGGCGGAGATGAACTTCCACTTCCCCGGTCACCGGGCGCTGTGCCTGGCCGAGAACGCCACCCACAACCTGCACAACCTGCTCACCCTGCGCGGCGCCCTGGTCCGCGACGCCCGGGTGTGGGCCCGCTATCTCGACGAGGCGATCGCACTGTTCGCCGACGACACGGATGTGGCGTTCGCCTCCCACCACTGGCCGACCTGGGGACGCGAAGCCATCGTCGCCTTCCTGTCCCAGCAGCGCGACCTGTACGCCTACCTGCACGACCAGACGCTCCGCATGCTCAACCAGGGGATGACCGGCACCCAGATCGCCGAGCAGATCGAACTGCCGCCGGCGCTGGAACGGGCCTGGCACGCGCGCGGCTACTACGGGTCGGTCTCCCACAACGTCAAGGCCGTCTACCAGCGGTACATGGGCTGGTTCGACGGCAACCCCGCCCACCTGTGGCAGCACCCGCCCGTCGAGGAGTCCCGCCGCTACGTCGACTGCATGGGCGGCGCGTCCAAGGTCCTTGCCCTGGCCCGCGACTACGTCGCCCAGGACGACCTGCGGTTCGCCGCCACACTGCTCGACCATGTCATCTTCGCCGACCCCGACAACGCCGACGCCAAGACGTCCCTGGCCGAGGTCTACCAGCGCCTCGGCCAGGGCGCCGAGTGCGGCACCTGGCGCAACTTCTACCTCACCGGCGCGATGGAACTACGCCAGGGCGCCACCGCCACCCCGTTCGTCATCTCCGAAGGCATGGCCGCCGGCCTCACGACAGAACAACTCTTCGACTCCCTGGCGATCCGCGTCAACGGACCCAAGGCATGGAACGAACACCTCACCATCGACTGGGCCTTCACCGACACCGGTGACCGCTACCGCACCACGCTCAGCCACGGTGCCTTCACCCACCGCAAAGCCCTCCGCGACCGGGCCGGTGACGACACCGGCGCGAGCCTGACCGTGACCCTCACCCAGCCGCAACTCCTCGCCGTACTCACCGGCAAGGACGCCCAGGACGCCGCTATGGAGGGCGACACGTCGGCACTGGACCGCCTGATGGGAGTCCTGGACAACCCGGACCCCGCCTTCCCCATCGTCACCCCCTGACAGCGGGGTGGCACCGTCCGCGCGTTCCTGTGCCAGACGACCGGTGAGGGCATCCCTCAGAACCGGGTGCCCTCACCTTCAGCCTCTGGCGGGAGCCGAAGCCGCCGCTACGAGGATGGGCAGAAGATGGTCTCCATGGCCTTGCCCATGGCTTGGCCCGCTCCGGCGCTGTCCTTGCCGCTCAGGGTGGCCGACATCGAGAGCTGGCGGCGGCCGTCTTCTGAGTAGAAGGTCATGGCGAGGAAGCCGGGGGCGGTCCCGCCCATGATGTAGAGATCGTCGCCGCATGAGCTGCGGCTCTTGCCCAGGGGCTGCGGGCCACCGGGCAGCCGGTCGGTCAGGACCCGCTGGAGTTCGGGCGGCAGCAGTTCGCCCTGGGCGAAGGCCCGTTGGAAGGCGCTGACGTCGTGCGCGGTGGAGACCACTCCGCCGGCCGCCCCGGCGATGCTGGCGTTGAACCGGTCCATGTCGCGCAGCCTGCCGGTGGCGTCGGGGTAGTAGCCGTGGCCGTGCGGCCCCTTGATGCCCTCCGGCGGCTTGACGGGAAGGTAGGTCTTGGTCATCCCGAGCGGGCCGAACAGGCGTCCGTGCAGCTCCGCGGCCAGGTCGTGGCCGGTCAGGCTCTCGATGATCACGCCGAGAAGGGTGTAGTTGGTGTTGGAGTAGGACCATTTCTCGCCCGGTTCTCCGGTCCGGGGCCGGCCGCGGCTCCACGTCACCAGATCCAGCGGCCGATAGTGGGTCGTGAAGTCGAACACGTCGAACGAAGGGTCTTCTCCCTCGCTACCGTCCGGGTTCGGCTTGCCTGCGTACCAGTCGGGAATGCCGGAGGTATGCCGGAGCATCTGCCGTACCGTGATCTCGTGGGCCCGTTCCACCAGGTCCTCCTCCACCACCACCGGCAGCAGGTCGCCGAGCTTGTCATCCACGCCCAACCTGCCCTCCTCGACCAGTTGCAGCACCACGGTGGCCACCATCTGCTTGGTCTGTGACCCGATCCGGAAGCGGGCGTTCGCGGGTATCCTCCCGCCCCCGCCGCCCAGCAGCCGGGAGCCCCCGCTGCCCAGCCCGACGGATTTCCCGTCGACGTAGGCCCCACCGACGGCTCCCACAACCCCGGGAGCCGTGGCCAGATCCTCCATCGCCTTCTGCACGTTCCCGACCGGCTCCGGAGCGGCGGTGGCGGGCCCGGCATTAGCCATCATCAGCATGGCGACACCGGCGGCCAGACCGGCGCTCCTCAGCGGCGGACGGACGTTCTTATATGACACGACGCGCTCCTCTTCACGATCACTCTCCGAAGCTGCGGCACCATGCCCTCGGCACGGACCGCCGCGGTCCATGCCTCCACTGAAGACGGAAGATCGTTGCAGTGGCGTATGCGATTTCCGATACGCCTGCGATACACGTGCACACGCCCGCACATCGGCCCAGGACCGTGAATGCCTAAGGAACTGCGGGCGGCAGGACGCGCATCACCGCAAGGCGGGGCACATCAGAGTCTCCGGCAAACCCGGGGGCGATTCACCAAGACACTGACTGCCTTCATAGGGCTTCTCCGAACCCGGTGGAGTCCAGCCCTCGGCGCGTCAGTCCCGGAGATACAGAGTCAGTTCGCAGGCCACGGGCGCCTCGCGCGGCAAATCGTTCTGGTACAAGGAGATCCGCGCGTGGCTTCCGCGGTCCTGCCCGAACACCTCGATGAGCAGGTCGGACGCTCCGTTGACCACGGCGGGCGCCTCGGCGAATCCCGGGACGCAGTTCACGTAGCCGGCCAGCCGGACGACCTGGTCGACGTGGTCGAGGGATCCGAGTTCGGCACGCGCCATGGCCAGCAGGTTCACCGCGACCAGCCGCGCGGAACGGTAGCCGTCGCCGACGGTCAACTCCCGCCCGAGCTTGCCACTGATAGGAAAGACGTCCTCGCCTTTGTCATTCTTGACCGTGCCATAGGTTCCGGACACATAGAACAGATCTCCCGCGCGGACCCCGTAGCGGAAGTTGCCGATGGGCGTGGGCGGGCGGACGTCCGCCAGCCCGAGCCGGGAGAACTCCTGCTCCGGCGTGGGAGCGGCATCATGCCCGGTCGGCAGTCCGTTCGCCTGCTGGGGTGCGTCTTCCATCCACCGATCCCAACCCTAGGAAATTGATGCGTATGTTTCCGGCCGAGGGGGCTCACCACTTCCGGGCCCCATCCTTAGTGCGTGTTGGCCAGCACGTCGTGGGCCCAGTCGGACCAACGGTGTCGGCCCCCTTCGCGCTCTGGGAGTCGATGATCCCCGACGTCGGCTGCCCGCCACGCACACCCGGTCGGGCGCACCACATACAAGATCGCATCCACCACCGTCCGCCGCGGATGCCTCTCCGGCCGCCCACCCTCACCAAACAAGATCAACCTCTCAAAACACGCACTCAGGCAGGTGGGCGCCGGGCCGTGAAATACCGGTTGGACCGCCTCAGGAAGACCAGCGGGATGAATGCGGCCATCGCGAGCAGATCCAGGGCGCTTCGCGCGTAGTCCAGTACGAGGTACGAGCTCGGGAACTCGAAGAATGGGGGTATGTCCGCAGTCGTGAAGCCCTGGGTGTCGCCCCGGATCAGCGCGACGAGGCTGGACAGGGCCCATAGGGAGGCGAACACGGTCAGCGTGATCCGCGCCCAGTGTCGGCCGCTGCGCATCTTGAGGCCGAGCAGGATCCAGAGGCCGCTCAGGAGCAGGTAGACGACCGTGAAGAAGATGAACAAGCCGAGCAGGGGCCCGTTCACCTTGTCATGGAGTTCGTACATCGACGCCTGAGTGTCCCCGCCTGTCGTGCCGAACACGTCGTCCACAGCCCGCTTCACGACCACGAAGCCGGCCACGTTGAGCACGGTCGCCAGCGGCGGCACCACGACCGCGATCCAGAACGCGATCTCGACCGCGGCCGGTCGCCTGCCGGTGAAACCGTATGAGCGCGGCGGCGAAGTCATGCGACAGAACTTTAGGCGTCCGCCTCCGCTCGCCGCACGATCGCCGTACGAAGATCGTTAAGAGACGGCCTTGATCAGTGGAGCGGGCGACGGGAATCGGACCCGCATGGCCAGCTTGGAAGACACGCCAAACACGCCCTCGGCCTGCTGCTCACCGTCACCGTGTGCGCCACCGGCGTCCAAGACCGCGACGGCGCCAAGACCGCCCTGCTCGGCGCGTACCTGACCGCACCCGCCTGCCGATTCGTCTTCGTCGACGCCACCTCGCCTGACAAGACCCTTCTCAATCACACACTTAGACCGTGAGCCGCATCGGGCGCAAACGGTTTGCTGGTCGGCGCGGCACCCCGATCGCCGCCAGGCTTGGATAGTGCACGAACGTTCGACCGTGCCGCACCGAAGCTGGAAGAGCCCGCGATCAGCTCAGGGTTGAGGCAGCGGGGCGAACGGCGCCGGTGTTGAGGAAGCCGGCGATCGCGCAGGAAAGGTCAGACCCGACCATATGAGCTGGTGCCTTCCAGCCCTACCCCGGCCCAGCCGAGCGGCCCGCGGGCAAGGCCACCAAGAAGGCGCCGCAACCATCGTCCTCAGAGTGCGGCGCAGAAGGATCGGGCTCCGCCCGGCCGCCCGCGCGCCGTTAAAGAAAGCCTCAACACTTTCCTCGGGCGCCTCCCGGGCACGAGATGACGTCTTAGGCGGCCAGTTCTTCGAGGCCGCTCTGGACCCAGCTGAGGCCCAGGTCATCGGCTATGTGCCGAGCGGTCTCGACGAGTGTGGCGCGCTCAGGATCATCCTCGGGCAGCTCAGCGGCGAGCAGTAGCTGGGCCGCGGCGATCTGCGGACGCAAGCCGACCGCAGAGCGCAGATGAAGCGAGCGTCGCAGCATGCGCAGCCCCTCGTCGCGATTGCCGCCCTCGATCACACGCCAGGCCAGGTGGCGGAGCACGATGGACTCGAGGATCAAGTCGCCTTCCTGGTGGGCGGCTTGCAGAGCCTTGGTGTAGTGCGCCTTCGCCGCGGCACCGTCTTCGCGGACGTTGTCGAGCAGCGCGGCCCAGTGGAACTCGGCCCATCCGTGCGTCTTCGGGTCGGCGGCAGCGGAACGGTACCCGGCCTCTGCGGTCTCGTAGTCGTCCGGCAGCGGGTCCACCTGGAAGATCAGGCGGGTGTAGGCGAGCCGGGCGGCGAGTAGCCGAGCTTGCGGCGACTCCGGATCGAGGGCCGCTATCGCGTCCGCCGCGTCCTCGATGCCGTCGACTCGGAACAAGAACCGCTCATAAAGGATCTCGGCCCTCAGTTCGCGCGCTTCGGTGCTGTGCTCTTCGGCCAGCAGCGCGGCGGCGTGATCCCAGTCACCGAGTACGTGGAGGCGGCGGGCCGCGTCAAGAGTTGTGTAGGTGTCATTATCGTTCATGCTGCCTACGTTAGAAGTCACTCGTGTAGGCGGTCAAGCGGACTACGGCGACTACATGGGGAGGTGACCCCCGGCAGGAAATCAACGGGTGGTGGCTGCCCTGCGGCGGGCGCGATGGTTGGCGACGGTCGTCCGGCTGGCGCAGGTGTTGGAGCAGAAGCGGCGGCTGCGGTTGCGGGAGTCGTCGACGTAGAAGCGGGTGCAACCGTCCGCCTGGCAGCGGCCTACGGTCACCTCCGGGTCACCGCAGATCGCGTGCGCGAGGGCTGCGGCGCAGCTGCGGCCGAGCCAAGGAACGGGCTCCTCTCCGTCGCGGGCGAAGTGCAGGTGCTGTTGCCCCTCCCCGTCGTGCTCACTGACATGGATCGCGGGCGGGAAACGCTCCAGGAGCAGGTTGACCGGGGCGATCGGTCCGGTGTCGGCGACGGCCGCGACCGCCTCACGCAGGGACTGGAGGA
This sequence comes from Actinomadura sp. NPDC023710, assembly GCF_040639875.1. Lineage (NCBI taxonomy): Bacteria > Bacillati > Actinomycetota > Actinomycetes > Streptosporangiales > Thermomonosporaceae > Actinomadura > Actinomadura sp. NPDC023710. The sequence goes on along the minus strand of NZ_JBFAGB010000013.1, from coordinate 83,526 downwards.
GACCTTCCAGCTCGCCGGCGTCCGGTTCGGCTATGTGGTGCTGGCGAAAGAACTCTCGCCGCAGCTCACTGGGCTCGTCACCGTTGACCAGCTCGACGGCCAGCCGGGTCAGATTGCCGATGTAGGCGACGTAACGCACTTGACCACCTACCCCTTTCGCTCTCATAGTAGGCGGCATGGACTTGGACACCAACTACAGTATGACGTCCGCCGAAGAGGCCGCTCGGTCCTTGAGGAACAGCCCGCGAGCTCGGGCCGACCTGGCCGGGCAAGGACGCGGGTAAATGATCGCCGACATCGACCTGGGCCAGGGCCTGCGGCTGCGGACCCTGACCACACATGACGTCGCCCTCGTGGTCGAGGCCACCGGCACCGAGACGGCTCGGGCCCTCTGGGGGCCACACCCGGCCGGGCCCTACACACCTCAGGATGCGCGCGCCGGCCTGAAAGCCTGGGATCCGGCCGCAGGAGGCCAGGTGTCCTACGGGATGCTCGAGCACGACCGCCTGCTCGGCGCTCTGGGGCTGATGGTCGACGGCCCGCGCAGCGCCGAACTCGCCTACTGGGTGCGGCCGGAAAGCCGTCGCCAGGGCCTGGCCCTGCGCGGTATCAACGCGCTGACCCGCTGGACGCACGACGAACTGGGCTTGGACCGGATCTGGCTTGAGATCAACCCCACCAACACCCCCTCGCTGCGTCTGGCCGACCGCGCCGGCTACCAGTACGAACAACGTCTCCCCCACCACTGCCGTGCCTGGACCACGCCCAACCCCGACCACGACACCTGGCACGATTGCATGATCTGGGGACACACCGACCTCACGACGTCACCGGCCATCTGAGGCGATTCGCGCGGACCCAATTCGAATCGCGGTCCCGGGAAGGAACCAGGGCCAACGGCTCCAGCGTCCTGTTCCGTGGCATCCGCCGTTCGTAGCGGCGGTGCAGTCGGCGGCATTCGCTCAGCCAGGACACCACCCAGCGGTAGCGACCGGGCCGTTCGGAGAGCTCGATGCCGCGTCGGGCGATGCGCGGGCGATGCCGCGCCCGCTTGGCCAGGACCGCAGGTCGGTGTAGTCGTAGCCCTTGTCGCCGTGCAGCTCGGCAGAGCGGCGCCGCTTGCCGAATGCGTGCCTAGGTTCGGTTCACCGAGCAGGTTGCGGATGGTTTCCGGGGGTTTGGTGGCGGGAGTTGAGTGCGCGGCCCCGGACGACTGAGTACAGGTGCTCAGGCGGTGCCGTGAGGGTCTCGGCAGAGTGGCACCCGAGGTGATGACAATGAGTATCGATCAGCAATCCCCGGGCCGGGCCGCCGACTCTTCGTCCGTCGCGGCGGTCGTCGACGGGCTGGAGCTCCGTATGTCGTCCGAGGCGGACGATGAGTGGATCCGCCGTCTCCGGCATGAGATCTACGCGCGGGAACTCGGACAGCACACCCCCAACGCCGCCGGCCTTCTCACCGATGACCTCGACGAGAGCAACGTCTACATCGTGGCGCTCCGTCATGGCGAACCGGCCGGGTTCGTCAGTGTGACGCCCCCGTGGGCAGGCCGCTTCTCGATCGATCGCCATCTGCGGAGGGACGAGCATCCGGCGCTGTCTGATGACGGCCTGTTCGAGATCCGGATCCTGGCCGTCGATCCGAGCCTGCGGGGCAAGATGATCGGCAGGCTGCTGATGTACGCGGCGCTCCGCTGGGTGGCGGGGCACGGAGGTCGGAGCATCGTGGCCTTGGGACGGGTTGAGCTGCTGCCGATGTACCTGGCGCTGGGGCTCGCGTCCACCGGCACGGAGGTGCGATCGGGGGCCGTGGATTTCCAGCTCCTGACCGGCGACGTCGCCGAGCTCACCGACCGGACCCTGCGACGGCACGGACCGCTGCTGCGCGATCTAGGACGGAAGGTGCGGTGGAGGCTGGAGGCCTCCTTCCTGCCCGAGGACGAGTCCTGCGCCCACGGCGGTGCGTCCATCGAGGCGCTGGGACGGGGGTTCGACACCCTGGACGCGTACGGCGACGTGGTCCCCGCCGACGTGCTCGACGCCTGGTTTCCGCCGGCTCCCGCCGCGGTCGCGGCCCTGACCGGCGGGCAGGAGTGGATCGCGCGCACGTCTCCGCCCGCGCGGGCCGACGGGCTCATCGAGGAGATCGCGCTTCGCCGGGGCCTGCCCGGGAACGCCGTCGCGGTCGGCGCGGGTTCCTCCGACCTGATCTTCCGCGCGTTCAGCCGATGGCTGGACGCCTCCAGCAAGGTGCTCCTGATCGACCCCTGTTACGGCGAGTACGCGCACGTCGTCGAGCAGGTGATCGGCTGTCGCGCCGACCGGTTCCCGTTGTACCCGGCGGAGGGCTGGCGGATCGACCAGGAACGGCTCACCCGCGCCCTGCGGAACCAGTACGACCTGGTGGTCATCGTCAACCCCAACAACCCGACCGGGGTCCATCTCGACACGGCCGGACTGCGTGAGGTGCTGGAGGCCGCGCCGGGGGGAACCCGGTTCTGGATCGATGAGGCGTACGCCGGTTACGTCGGCGCCGGGCAGACGCTGGAGCCCTACGCGGCCGAGGCCGGCAACGCCGTCGTCTGTACTTCGCTGTCGAAGATCTACGCCCTGTCGGGCCTGCGGGCGGCCTATCTCACGGCGCCTCCACCGATCGTGGCGGATCTGCGTCGCTGGACTCCGCCGTGGTCGGTGAGCCTGCCCGCCCAGATCGCCGCGGTGAGCGCGCTGCGCGATCCGGCGTACTACACCGCCCGATGGGCCCAGACGGCGGCGCTGCGCGCCGAACTGGCCGCCGCGCTCATGGAGGCCGATGAGAACCTGCGCGTCAGCGAGTCGGTGGCGAACTTCGTCCTGCTCACGCTGCCCAGGGGCGGGCCCACCGCGTCCCGGCTTGTCGACCGGTGCCGGCGGCGGGGCGTGTTCCTGCGGGACCTGTCGCCGATGTCCCCGGCGTTCGAGGGCAGGACGGTGCGAATCGCGGTGCGCGACGCCGCGGCCAACACCCGCGTGGCGGGCGCCGTCGCCGAAGCCCTGCGCGTCCCGCTCGGTACGGCGTGACCGAGGTCGCGGATCTGGTCCCCTACCTTGCCGGCACGCTGTTCGTCGGCGGCATCGCGGCCGGGCTGTCCAAGCGGCGTGAGTACGTACTGCGGTGGTGCGCCTGGGCGGTGGGCGTGCCCGTCGTGGTCGTCGCCCTGGAAATGGGTCCTGGCGGTGCGGCCGCCCTCGCCGCTTCGGCGGGGGTGGCGTGCGCCGTCGAGTACGCCGCCTTGACCGGCCTGCCCCGGCTGGACCGCGTGGTGCTCGCCGCCGCCGTGCCCGTGGCGCCCGTGACGGCCTGGCTGGCGCCCGGCCATCTCCCCCGGCTTCTCGCGCTCACCCTCGCAGCCGTCGCCCTGGTACCGGTCCTGGCCGGTGACGCGGCCGGCGGACTCTCCAGGCTGTGTTTCGGTGTGCTCGGAGTGATCTGGTTCGCGCCGCTGGCCGGCGTGGTCCTGCTCGGCCCGGAGATCCTGGCGTTGTTCGCCGCGGTGTCGATCGCCGACATCACCGCCTCGTTCGGCGGCCGGTCGCTCGGCGGGCCGCCCCTTTCCCGGCTGTCGCCGTCCAAGCACTGGAGCGGCCTGCTGACCGGGACCGTCACGGGACTGGGCACACTGGCCGTGCTCGGTGCCTTCACTCCGGCCTGGGCCGTCGCGGTGGCGGTCGGCGCCCCGCTGGGGGACCTGCTGGAGTCGATGGTCAAGAGAGGAGTCGAGGCCAAGGACTCCGCCTCCTGGCTGGCGGGCGCCGGCGGCCTGCTCGACAGGCTCGATTCCTTCCTCATGGTCCTAGTGCTCGCCGTGGCACTCGGTTGATGGCCGCCAGGTCTGCCCGCAGGCCTTCGTACGGTGCGGACCGGTGCCTCAGGGGTCGGGTACTGCGGCCGGGGTGTCGTATCGCCGGAGCGCGCCGAACCAGCCGCAGCCGATGATGGCGCCGATCAGCAGGCCGGCACCCAGGAAGGCCGGGCGTGGGTCGTGGCCGGACGCCTTGGTCACCGCGCCGGCGGCGGTGGCGCCGACAGGGGTCGCGGCGACGAACAGCGCCCGTGCCGCCGTCGTGACCCGCCCGAGGAGCTCGCGGGGAATCCAGCGCTGCCGGGTGCTGCGGTTGATCACGCTGGCGATCGACACCGCCCACACCTGCGCGGCGTTGGCGGCCAGCAGGGGCGCCCATCCGGTGCTGGCTCCCATGACCAGCAGCGAGCCGGCCGCCAGCAGGATGCCCAGGCTGATCGAGGGCAGCGCACCCAGCCGCGCCGCGATGAACGGAGCGGTGACCGCCCCGGCGATCCCGCCGAACCCGCCCGCCGTGATCACGGCGGCGACCAGCGGCGTCGGAAGGCCCAACTGCATGCGGGCGAAATAGACGATCAGGGTGTCCACCGCCAGGCACAGGTTGACCAGGGTCTGAACGATGGTGAGGGCCAGCAGCGGACGAAAGCCGACGATGAACCGCAGGCCCTCCCACAGATCCTCACCGAGCCCGCGGAGAATCAGGCGGGCCGACCTCGGTGTCACCCGGGCCCGGTCGGCTCTGCCGGGCGCCAGAAGACCGGCCGACCGCGCATCCCGGGCGTCATCGCCCCGCGTCCGCCCCGCCCTCACCTCGATCAGCAGCGGCACCAGGGTGGCCAGCGACACCGCGAAGGTCGCCGCGTTGATCAGTAATGCGGTTTCGACACCGATCCAGGTGGCGAGCAGAGCGACGATGGCCGGGCCGACCATCTGCGACGTCCGGCCGGCGCTCTCCAACACCGAGTTGGCCGTCAGCAACCCCTCGGCCGGGAACAGGTCCTTCACGGCGACGGTCAACGCGGCGTCGAAGAACACCGTGGCGGCCCCGCCCACGAACGCCAGTGCCAGCACGACCCCAAGCGGGGCGGCCCCCAGCCACACCAACGCGGGAAGGATCACGAAAACCCCGGCGCGGAGCACATCCATGGCGACCAGCACCCTCCACGGATTCAGCCGGTCCACGACCGGCCCCGCGGGCAGTCCGACCAGCAGGTAGCCGATCCCGCGCGGCGCGGCCGCCAGACCCGCCGCCAACGGGTCACGGGTCAACTGCAGGACCAGCAGCGGCACAGCGAGCACCGCGCAGCCGTCACCGAGCAAAGACACCGACTGCCCGCCCAGAAACAACCGACGAGCCCGCGATGAGGCTTCCGTCATGTCCTCCAGCCCAGTCAGCATTGAGCCGTGTCGAGTCGAGCGCCCAGCACCCCGACCCGACTCGGTGGGCCTCGGCGGGGCCGTCTTCAACGTTCGCCAGAGACGGTAATCAGCACCAGCCCGCCGGAGAAGTCACCCTTGACGTTGAAATCGACGCGTGCTCGGTCGACGGCAAGGGAGCTCAGGCTGCGGCGTTGTCGCCACGGGGTTCGTCATGGTCTTCGGCGTGGTCAGCCTCCTGGCGGACACCGTCCATGAGGGGGCCCGATCGATCACCGGTCCCTTTCTGGGGTCGCTACTGGAGCTGGACGATCACAGACGGCGGCACCGCGACAGTCCGCCGACAACGACGTCGCTGCCCTGCATTTCTGCCCCGGACGTGACGGACCCCGCTCTCGTCCGAGGACGGGAGCGGGGTCTGTGATGCGGCTCGGGGCGGCCAGGAGGGGATCACCTGGACGGGCTTGGTCAGCCGAGGGGCTTCGGGGCGCCCTTCTTGCCGATGCCGTGGCCCCAGGACAGGACCTCGTACTTGACGCCCTTCAGGTGGCCCGCCGAGGTGCCCGTGTCGTACTTGCTGTTCGGCTTCTTGCCGTCCACCAGGTGGCGGAAGGTGTAGGTGTCGAGGTCGAGCATGACGCCGCGGTGCGACGGCTCGCCCGGCCCGCGGTCCCCGACGAAGCCGGTGACGCTGCGCCCCTTGTAGGTGACCTTGACCTTGGTGTGCATGGGCCAGCTCGGGCTGGCGAACAGGCCCTTCTGCATCGGCTTGCCGCCCGCCGGGGCGCCGGTGTCGCCGTTCACGCCCGAGCCGTCGTCCCAGAAGTAGGACGCGGTGGTGCTGCCCGACAGGACGGCGTGGCTCTTCGAAGCGGCCTTGCCGGTGGTGTGGCGGGCGGCCTTCGCGTCGTGCTGCCCGGCCACCTGCTGGCCGGTGATCTTGCGCCCGGTGACCTTGTGCCCGGCGGCCTGCCCGGCCACCACCTGGTCGGTGACCTTGTGCCCGGCCACCAGCTGGTCGGTGACCTTGTGCCCGGTCACCTGCTGCCCGGTCACCAACTGCCCAGTGACCTTGTGCCCGGTCACCTGCTGCCCGGTGACCGTGTGCGCCATCGGCTTGTCCGCCGGGGCCCCATGGGCGGCCTCGACCGCCACGCCCGCGACCAGGATGCCCGCGAGGGCGGTACCGATAAGGGCGGTTCGCTGCTGCATGTTCATCCTTTGCTCGGTGGGCCGGGCGCCGGGCCATGCCTTCGGCGTGAGGGACTGGACTCGCCGTTCGGGCATGACGGATCCGGCGCACGGCACGTGGGCGTGCTCGCGACGTGGGTGTGATCGCGCGGGTGGAGAGGGGGAGCACCGCTGGACGGTGCGGGCAAGGGGCCGCTCAGCGGCCCGGGCTCACCGGTACTCGGGGTAGCCGTAGCTGGCGACGGTGGAGGTGTCGCGGACCTTCTTCTTCACCGCGTCACCGGTGTTGCCCTCGATGGTGTTGATGGTGCCGTCGTGGTTGTCCTTCACGACGATGCCGACGTGTTCGACACCCTTGATGCCGCCGCCGTTCCAGGCGAAGAAGACCACGGCGCCGGGCTTCGGGGTCTCGCCGAAGCGGCCGGTCTTCTTGAACCACTGGGCGTGGCTGACGGTGTAGGCGTCGGCGCCCATGCCCTTGGTGCCGGTGTGCTGGCCCAGCCAGGACACGAACATGTCGCACCAGGACTGGCCCTTGTAGACGGAGGCGCTCTCGGCACCGATGCGGTGGGCGTTCAGCTCGCCCAGCGACGAGCCGATGTACCAGTTGTTGAACTTGCTGTTGCCCGAGGCGTCCTCGTGGGTGCCGACCTGCGTGCGGGCGAGCTTGATGACGTCCTGCGCGGAGGCGCCGGCCTTGGCGCTCTGGCCGCCGGTCTTGGCGCCGTTGGCGTCGGCCTTGGACACCTCGGCAACGTGCGCGGTGTTCGCGGGCTTGGTGTCCGCCTGGGCGGACGGGGCCAGGGAGGCGAAGCCGAACACACCTGCCATGGAGAGGACGGCTCCGGCGGCCACGCGGGTGCCCATGCGCTTGGTCAGGTCGAAAGTACGAGCGGTCATGAAAAGGTTCTCCTGAGTTCTTCCAGTCCGCCTACCGGGTTAGCTGTCGGGTTCGGGCATGGAAGTGGCCCTACCGCGACCCCGCGCACGGCGGGGGTGCGGATTCACCCCGGTGTTTCGGTGGGTCCCCGGCTCCGCTCGGCCGTGATCGGCGCTCTGCGGACTCGGCGGCGGACGTGCCTTGATCGGCCGTCCTGATGATCAGGGACTTGATGCGCCCTTCATGATCTGGTCGGGCGCTCCGGACGGGCTTCCCCGTCGGTCACAGAGCCACAACAGGTTCAAGCCGCCCCATATTTCGTCAAGCACGCCCCAACGACCTGGTCGACCTGCAAAGACTTCACAAAACCCCCTCAACGCAAGGGCTGCGGTCCAGTCAAGCTGGACCAAGATTTTCGGTGCGACACCCTCAACCGGACCGCCCAACGGTGCCTGGAATTTGCGTACCGCTCAGCTCGTCATCTTTGAGCTATCGGTGCGGAACTGAGCCGACCGGGCCTGAGCGTGCAGGCGGAACCCCCGCCGCCTACGGCGATGCCGGACGCGGGCCGGTGAACAACGCCAGGGTCGGAGGAGCAACGCGGGGTTCTGGACGGAGCACGGGCGCGCCAGGCCACCACCGTGAGCGGCGAACGTGCCAGCCGAGCCGCCCACACCGGCACCAGCCTCACCGGACCGCCGTAATCCGCTCCGTTCCGCCCGCCCTTCAAACTCCGCACTCGCCAGAGGCTCGATATCACCCGCCTGCCGACCCGTCCTGTTCTCCTCCCGACCTACTCGGCCGCGATCTGCTCCCGAACGGAGAGCCACTCATGCCAGCAGTCTGCGGGCGGAGTGTCGGAGTACCCGCGAGACCGCTCAAGGTCGTGTGCGACGCTGAGCGGGACGGTCATGCATACCGCATCGTCGCGGATGGCGAGCACCTCCGCTTCCGTCAGCGGCTCGCCCTTCTCCTGCTCAGCCGCATGCAGGATCACCACCAGAGCCGGCATGAAGACGGCGCAGAGTGGGTCTTCGTCGTGGGACATCTGTTCTCCAGACTGCTCAGGTCACGTTTCGGGCCCGGCAGGCCGAGGACGCCGAGCGGAGGATCGACCGCGTGCGCACCTTTGCCGGATACCGGGAATACCACGAACACGGCATGATCGGCCGTTCCTTCGCGTACGAGCAAGCCCTGCTCCGAGAGGTCGAACGCCTCGTGCACAACATCCGGCGCGAGGTCGAAGAGGTCTTCTACCTCAGGTTCGAGGAGTTCCGGGACGTCGTGCTCCATCCACGGCACCCCCACGCGGCCTCCATCGAGCGAGCCGGGGTGTGGGGCCTGTCACGTCTCGGCGGCCACCAACCTGAACCAGGCGTGCCCTGGGCACGCGAGCGGAGCGGGTGCGAGCCGTGGCCGCGCAGGCCGGTCAGGTTCCTGGGCCAGCATGGCGCGCGCGACCTCGGTGTCCACCGGGGCGCCCTGCGAGGACGTTCCGAGGGAGCCCGAGGAGTGGACGGGACGGACGAGGCGGTGGCGGCCGATGGCATCCGGTCCGGCGACCACGGTGGCGACGGCGGCGGGTTCGCGCGCCTTGACCGCCGCGGCGAGGGCGCCGATCTCGGCGAAGCGTGAGGGGCCGACCGGCTCGATGGGGACATCGAGGACGCCCCCGCAGGTGAGGCCCACGGCGACGGCGGCGAGGGCGAAGGTCTCGCCCGCGGCCCAGCGGGCGATGTCGCCGAGGATGTCACGCATGCCGGAGGCGCGCCGGTGGCGTCCTGGACGGGCTCGGGCGTCACGCCGGCGGCGCACTCGGCGAGGAAGAGGCCGGCCGGGGCCACGTCGACGCCGAGGTCGGTGATGATCCGGTGGACGCAGGACACGCCGGTCATGGAGAGAGTGCACGTAAAGCGAAATTCACCGTCTTACTGCCAGGCTTTCCCCCCTCTGAAGTTAAGAGCTCCTCCTTCGAGGGGAGGGGGAAGCCATGCCCAGCGTGGCAAGTCGCGGGCCATGGATCAGGACCGAGTGTTCTACGGACTCGACGAGACCGGTGGGGTCGACGGTGTTCCGTATCGGCCTCGCCTTTCACAGGGAGCCGGTGCCATGAGCACGATCACTACCCATGACGGTACGGAGATCTATTACAAGGATTGGGGCGAGGGCCCGGCCGTGACGTTCTCGCACGGCTGGCCGTTGAGCTCCGACGCATGGGACGGCCAGATGCTGTTCCTCGTCCAGCACGGCTATCGGGTGGTCGCGCACGATCGGCGCGGTCACGGCCGATCCAGCCAGACCTCCACAAGAAATGACATGGACGGCTACGCCGACGATCTCGCCGCGGTGATCGAGGTGCTCGACCTCAGGGATGCCACGCTGGTGGGCCACTCCACCGGCGGCGGGGAGGTCGCGCGCTACATCGGCCGGCACGGCACGAGCCGGGTGGCCAAGGCGGTCCTGATCGCGGCGGTGCCCCCGATCATGGTGAAGACCGAAGCCAACCCCGAAGGCCTCCCGATCGAGGTCTTCGACGACATGCGCGCGGCCCTCTTCAACGACCGTTCGCAGTTCTACCAGGATCTGGCCATCCAGTTCTATGGCGCCAACCGGCCCGGTGCCGGCATTTCCCAGGGAGTGCTGGATCAGTTCTGGCTGTGGAGCATGCAATCAGGTCTCCTCAACGCCTACGAGAGCATCAAGGCCTTTTCCGAGACCGACTTCCACGACGACCTCGCCAAATTCGATGTGCCGACTCTGGTGCTGCACGGCGAGGACGACCAGATCGTCCCGATCAAGGACTCGGCGATCAAATCCGCCCGGCTGATCAAGGGCGCCAAGGACGTCTACTACCCCGGCGCTCCGCACGGCATCACAGCCACCCACCAAGACCAGCTCAACGCCGAACTGCTGGCCTTCCTTCGAAGCTGACCGGCACACCCGGTTCCGGGCGCTTCCGTCGAGCGGCGAGCGGAGGAGGCGACGAGTTGACTTTCACCCGACCGAAGGAGGGTTGGCATGCCGTCAATCTCTGAGCGGGAGTACCGGGAGATCGAGGCGGCCAACGCCTCTCACAACACCCCGGTCGTCCTCATCCACGGGCTCTGGCTGCTGCCGAGCAGCTGGGCCAACTGGGTGGAGTTCTTCAAGCAGGCGGGCTACGCACCGCTGACACCGGATTGGCCGGACGATCCTGAAACGGTGGAAGCGGCCCGGGCGAACCCGGGCGTCCTCGCCAAGAAGACCTTGAAGCAGATCGCCGACCACACCACCGAGATCGTCAACGCCCTGGACAGGCGGCCAGTGCTGATCGGGCACTCGACCGGGGGTCTTCTGGCGGAAATGCTGGCGGGCCAGGGCCTCTCGGCGGCCACGGTGGCCATCGACCCCGGGATCTTCCGGGGCGTTCTGCCGCTGCCGGCCTCCGTGCTCAAGGCGGCGGGCCCATTCCTGGTCAACCCGCTGACGCGCGATCGCGCGATCACTCTCACGTTCGACCAGTTCACCTATGGATGGGCGAATGCGCTGGACGACAAGGAGGCGCGGAAGCTCTACGACAACTTCCACGTCGCCGGCTCTGGGCTCGCTCTCATGCAGATGGGCAACGCGAATCTCAATCCGTGGACCGAGGCGAAGGTGGACACGAAGAGCCCCGACCGCGGTCCCCTGCTGATCATCGACGGCGAAAAGGACCACACGGTGCCCTGGGCGATCGCGAACGCCGCCTACAAACGACAGAAGCGCAACCCTTCCGTCACGGAGATCGTGAAGATGCCGGACCGGGGCCACTCCCTCACCATCGACCACGCCTGGCAAGAGGTCGCCGAGACCGCCCTCGACTTCGTCCAGCGATCCGCCTGACAACCGTCCTTGCCGCCTCGGGGTCGCCCGTGGCATCCGCTGACCACGATCACGGTGATCAGGCGCGAGGCCGTTCTTGATGCGATCGCCGAGTGCGATCTGCTGGGACGCGAGTGACGCCACCCGTCCCACGCCGGCGCCCGGCCAGGGGCGGGGTCTCCTGGCCGGGCGCGTGGGATGAGCGGATCATGGCCTGGCGCCGGGGCGGGTTCGCAGGACGATTCGCGTTGCGGTCAGGGTCGTGGCGGAGGTCAGGGCCACGGCGGCGGCCACTACCGCGGCGAGGATCCAGGGGGAGCCGGCCGGCAGCGCGGAGCCCAGCACGCTCAGGCACAGCGGGACGATGGTCAGGGCGGCCACCAGGAAGCCGAGGGTGATTCCGACGGCGATGACCAGGCCCGCTTCCACCGCCATCATCCGCAGGACCTGGCGGCGGGTGGCACCGATCAGGCGCATCAGGCCGAACTCGCGGCGGCGTTCAGCGGTGGCCAGGGCCTGGGTGTTGACCAAGGACATCACCGCGTAGCCGACGACGACCGCGAGAACGAGCCAGGCCATGGTCGCCTGGGTGCGGTCCTGATCCTGCTGACCGGCGGCGAGGCCGTCGCGGTCGGTGACATGGAGCCCGGGGTGCCCGATGGCGGTCAGGGCCGCGGCCAGTTCGGGGCGGTTCGCGCCGGGGGCGGTGCTGACGAGGATCCGCGGGACGAGACCGGCGTCGGTGTGCGCGGCGAGGAGCGCCGCCGGGACGAGCGCCGTCTCGTAGCCGCGCCGGGCCCCGACGGTGGCGACGAGCTTCAACCGGGTCCGGGTGCCGTCGCCCAGCCGCATCGCGATCGTGTCGCCGAGCCGGTGGCCGGTGGCATAGCGGGCGGGCAGCGCGACGGTGTCGCCTTGCAGTGCCGTCAGGGTGCCGGTGGCAGCGCGGAAGGCCGTCGTCCGGTCGCTTCCCTGCGGGGTGATGCCCTGGAGCGCGAGTTCGGTGGGCTGCGGGCCCGCCGGCTCTTCGCCGTCGGACGGGGCAAGCGGAGCGGCGGGTTCGATGAAGCCGCGGCCGGGGATCTGCGCGGTCGCGGCGGCGACACCGGGGATCTTCTGGACGGCGTCGACCGCGTCGAGGGGCAGGCCGCCGGCGGCGGAGGTAAGGACCAGGTCGGCGCGCTGGCCCTCCTCGAAGGCCTGGCGGGCGCCGGCGGACTGGGTGGTCTGCAGGTAGGTCAGGCTGAGGGCCAGCCCGGTGGCGAGCATGACGGGCATGACCGCGGCGGTCAGCCGTGCCGTCCGGGCGCGGGCGTTGCTGGTGGCCAGTTCGCCGGAGAGCCCGGAGAGCGCCCGGACGGGGCGGGCGAGTCCGGTGGTGATGGCGCGGGCCAGCACGGGGCCGAGCAGTCCGAAGCCGATCGTCCACACCAGTGCGGCCGGGGTGGCGACCCCGCCCGCGTCGGGAGCGTCGGAGCGGGCGGTCCCGAACGCCAGCGCGGTGCCCCCGCCCAGGCACAGCACACCCAGGACGAGCCGGACGCGGCTGAACCACCGGCGCTGCAGGGCGGCCTCGGCCAGCGCCTCGGCAGGGCGGGTGCGGGCGGCGGTGTGCGCGGCCATGAGGGCGGCGCCCAGCGCGGCAGTGATCGCGAGGCCCGCGCCGGCGATCAGCGGGACGGGTCCGGAGCGAAACGCGACCGCGTCCGGCACCACGCCGGCATGGACGAAGACCCGCAGCAGCAGGCGGCCAAGCCGGGGGGCGGGATAGCAGGCCAGGGCGGTGGCGGCCACCGTCAGGATCATCGTCTCGCCAAGGATCAGGCGGCGGAGCTGGCCGGGTGTGGCGCCGACCGCGCGGAGCAGCGCGCTCTGGCGCTCTCGCTGCCGGATCGACAGACCGAGGGTGCCGGCCACCACGAACACCATGGCCATCGCGGCGAGGCTGCCGAACGCGGCGGCGAGCGGGACCAGGTCGCCGGTGTCGGCGAGGACCGCGGGGTCCTCGGCGCGGCCCCGGTCGTCCCCGGCCAGCACCGCGGGCCCGGTACCGGCGGCGGCCCGGACGGCTCGGACGACCTGGGCGGTGCTCGCGCCGGGCGCGAGGAACACGCCGACCGAGTCGATGGTTCCGGGTCGGCCGGTGAGGCGGCCCGCCTGAGCGTCGGCGACGAAGACGTCGCCGGTCCCGGCGGCCAGCCCGGAGATCTCGAACCGCTCGGCGGCGCCGTGCACCAGCAACTGGACGTGGCCGCCGGTCCGCAGCCCGGCCCGTTCGGCCAGGTCCTCCCCCAGGACGATGCGTCCGGGGCCAGAGGGCGCGGTGCCCTGGGCGAGCCGGAGCGGAGTGAGCCGGGCCGAGGACCAGTTGTGGCCGGTGACCTGCCCGCCGGAGGGGAGCGTGGCGGGGAACGAGAGGTCCGGCACCGCGGCGGCGACGCCGGGAACCGTGGCGATCTTGTTTGCCAGCGCGGCGTCCAGGTGGACGCGCTCGGGGAACACCAGTTCCTGCACCGTGCCCTGGTAGCGCTGGTCGCCGGTGACCACGATCGCCGCCGCGGCCAGCCGCCGCGGCGGGGCGTCGGCGCGGATGCCGGTCTCCAGCAGCCCGCCGCAGGCCACCACGATCAGGGCGCCCAGGAACAGCGCGGCGAAGGAGGCGAGGAAGCCGCCCTTGTGGAAGCGCAGGGTGCGCAGCGCGAGCCCGATCACCGGTTCGCTCCGGCGGCGCCCAGGCGCGTCATACGCTCGGCGACCTGCTCCACGCTCGGCCGGTCGAGCTCGCCGGCGACGCGGCCGTCGGCCAGGAACAGGACACGGTCGGCGTGCGCGGCGGCGACCGGGTCGTGCGTGACCATCACCACCGTCCGTCCCGCCCCCTCGACGGCCTCCCGCAGCAGGACGAGCACCTCGCGGGCGGTGGTGGTGTCCAGCGCGCCGGTCGGCTCGTCCGCGAAGATCACTGCCGGACGGGTGATGAGCGCCCGCGCGATCGCGACGCGCTGCTGCTGACCACCTGACAGCTCACCCGGACGGCTGTGCAGCCGCCCGCCGAGCCCGACGCGCTCCAGCACTTCCTGGACCGCTGCTCGGCCGGGCCGGCGGCCCGCCAGCCGCAGCGGCAGGCCGACGTTGTCCCGCACGCTCAACGCGGGAAGCAGGTTGAACGACTGGAAGATGAAACCGATCCGGTCGCGGCGGAGCTTGGTCAGCCGGTTCTCGCCGAGGGAGGCGAGCTTCACCCCGTCCAGGACCACCGACCCCGACGTCGGACGGTCGAGCCCGGCGGCGCACTGCAAGAAAGTGCTCTTGCCCGACCCAGACGGCCCCATCACCGCGGTGAACGAGCCCTGCCGCAATCCGACGCTCACCTCGTCGAGCGCGACCACCGCGTTTCTCCCGCCGCCGTAGACCTTGCGCACCGACTCCAGTCGCACGACCTCGGTGGAACCGAACGCCGCATCCGCACCACCGCCGTCCAAGGGCGCTTCATTCAAGGTGTTCGTCATGTCAACAGTGTCTTGACAAGGGGAGCGCGCTCGGCAGGCCCGTTCGGTTGAACCCGCCGTCCACCGATCGGTGGACAAGCCCCCCGGAACACCGGGGGGTCAGGCTGAGATCAAGGTGAGCTGGTCGGCGGTCTACCGGATCAGCGTGGGCTTGCCGGCCCTGCCCGGCGTCGTGCAGTGCGAACACACCACCCGGCTGGCACCCTGTGATTCTCACCCTGAGATCGTGATCCCCTGCCGCGCGAAGGACCGGATCTCCTCGGACGTGTCGCGTGCGAGCTGCAGCGCCTCGCTCACCTCACCCTCGGGGTGGTCTCCCTGCCGGGCCCGGTCAAGGTGGCGGGCGATCGCGAACAGGCTCGAGCCGATGCGGTCACGTAGGTGCAGTCCGGAGCGGGCCCGCTCGACCGCCAACGTGGCCTCGGTCAGCTCCGCGCTGGCCATTTTGAGTTCGCGGACCAGGTCGGCCAGGCGCATCGCACCCCAGTAGAGGAACTGCGCGCGGATCTGGCTGACCAGGAGCACCAGAATGAGGGCGGCGTTAGCCCCGCTCCCCGGCCAGATCCCCGACTGCAGGGTGTACCGCGCCTGCGACCAGGTGCCGGCGACGGCGCACAGGGCGAACAGGGGCCGGCCGGCCCCGCGCGGCAGGACGAACAGGGCGGTGGCGGCGATCATGGACATGTGTTCGAACCCGATCTGGTCGAGCCCCAGCGCGCCCACGCCGACGCCGCCCATGACCACCATGGCGGCACCCACCCGCGCCGGACGCAGCACCACCAGATAGATCATCAGCCCGCTGATCACGAGACTGCACAGCAGCCACAGCTCCACCTGCTCCCCGGCGGACCAGGTGACCGGGTTGACGTAGGTGATCAGCGAGAAGAAGGCGACCAGCGCCAGAAGGGGGGCCGTGGCCGCCGACCAGTCGATACCCAGACGAGGCGTCCTGACCGGGACCCTCGCCTTCAGGGTGAACCAGCCGTCCCGCAACTGCCCGGTCACCTGGCCGCGCAGGGGCCGCAACCGGTCGCCGAGTCCGGCCAGGCCCGTCCCCGCAGGCCGGCCGGCTCCGACCGCGCCGTCATTGGCGGCCGTGACCCCGGCCGGGCCCGCCGTGATCACGCAGCGGGTCGCCCGGCTGTGTCGCAGGAGGTTGGTGATGGCCTCGCGGAGGACATAGGCCAGGGCCGGATCCGCGCGGCCAAGCCTTCCGATGACCGTGATCTCGGTCTCAATCCCGGCCCGCCACAGCACCTCCCTGGCCGCTTCCAGTTCCTGCGCCAGCGAGGCGACCGGGGTGCCGTCCCCGATCGTGCGGATCTCCCCGAGCCCCTGCTCGACCAACTCGGACACCCGCGCCAACTCGTCCTCGCCCGGCCCGGTCCGTACCGCGTGAAAGGCCACCTCCAGATAGACGGCGATCAAGGTGATGCTGTGGCCGAGGAGGTCGTGCACGTCCCTGCGCACCCTGAGGCGCTCCAGGGCGAGGTCCGCCTCCGCGGCCTCCTCCCGCCTGGTGTGCAGCTCATGCGCCACCCAGGCGACCTTCGACAC
This sequence comes from Actinomadura sp. NPDC023710, assembly GCF_040639875.1. NCBI lineage: Bacteria > Bacillati > Actinomycetota > Actinomycetes > Streptosporangiales > Thermomonosporaceae > Actinomadura > Actinomadura sp. NPDC023710. Next base: position 67,331 of record NZ_JBFAGB010000013.1, on the reverse strand, counting down.
CACATAGACCTGGGCGCCGATGCTGATGTTGTTGAGCGCCCAGTAGATAACGGTTTGCCCGTGCTCCTTGCCGAGGGAGTTCGCCGGCCAGAAATGGTGATCGATGGCCGACGTCGCGACGATCAGCAGCCCCACCAGCGCCCACCGGCTTCTGCGGCCGAACAGCAGCAGCGCGCTGGCGATCGGATATCCGGAGTTGGCCTGCAGGTGCAGCGGCGAGAGCACCGGGCCGAAACAGAGCAGCAGATCGAGACCGAACAGCCAGAAGCGTCGCCGACGCTGCAGTTCCGCGAACCGCGGCAGGGAGATCAGCAGTTGCAGGGCCGGTGCGGCCGCCGTTGCCGCCACCCAGAGCAGGTACGCGCCGTCGAACTTGTCGACCCCCGGCCGGGCGATGATCAGATTCAGGACGCCGCTGATCAGGGAGAGGGAAAGGAGGTTGAGCAGGACGAGTCGCTCGGTCAACCGGACATTGCGCACTAGAGAGTCACCTCCGGTCGACCGATGACACCCTGGCAGGTCCCGCGGGACGTGTCGGCGGTGGGCAGGAGTTCCTCGCGCACCTTGGCCTCGGGGTGGTCACACTGGCGCGCCCGGTCCGGATGGCGGGCGATGGCGAACAGGCTCGAACCGATGCGACCGCGCCGATGCAGCCCGGCCTGAGCACGCCTGGTTCCCACCATGATCTCCTCGCGCAGACCCTGCAGTCCCGAACCCGGCGGGAGGAGACTCGGTTCCGCCATGTCGTTGGCGACGCATACATCCGTCACAGAGGGACGATCTCGCTGCGGGCCATCCGGCCATACAGCAGAACCAGCTATCGGGGAGCCGCCCTGGGGGCCTCCTCCGGGACCTACAACGCCTCCCCCGGACGTCTCCACAGGTGAGAGGCTCCTCGATCGACTTCCATCGACCTTGATCGCTTGGTCTTCTGCGCCCGCGGGACCCGAACGTCTTCCGCACCCCACCGCTTCCGGCCATCGCGACCTGCGACGCGGACCGCCAGGAGTCGTTGATCGAGTGATCTGGGTTCTCCGCGGTCGGCCATCGAGAGCTTTCGCGCTGCGTGAACTTCGGGACCCGGGTCCGCGGCGCGGCGCCGCCGGTCAAGCGAAGCGCCGTGCTTCGGCGAGGACGCGCGCGGTCTCCACGACGGACGCGCGGCGCCGCGCGAGCGCCGCCGCCTCGTCGTCCTCGTCCAGGACGAGGCGGCACAGCTGCGGGACGGCGAAGTTCCACGCGACCAGGCCGAGAATCGTGAACATCCAGTCCTGGGCGAGCCGCCTGGCGTCCTCCCCGGACGGTCCCCCGGCGATGCCGCCGGCCTGCGCCCCGCGGACGATCTCGCGGTACATCTCGCGGCGTTCGAGCTCGCCCTGCACCTCCTCGCGCGACTCCAGCGCCTCCCAGAGCAGGAGCCGGATCAGCTCCGGGTGCTCCTGGTACCAGTCGAACAGGTGGCCCACGGATTCACCCAGGTCACCGGGACCGAGGTCGGTGGAGTGGCAGACCTCGTCGACCTTGTCGCGCACGACCTCCCCGAACAGCTTCTCCTTGTCGCCGAAGTACAAGTAGATGCCCTGCTTGTTGGCGCGGGCGGCGCGGGCGATGCGGTCGATGCGGGCCCCGGCCAGCCCGTACGCGGCGAATTCGGCGGTGGCGGCCACGAAGATCCGACGCCGGGTGGCCTCCGCGTCGTAGGTCATGCACCGAATTAAACCATCCGGTTGACTTCGTGGTCCGCGGCGGGCAGGATAAACCAACCAGTTGGTTTATTTAGGAGCATCGTGATGACCACCACCGAGGCGCCCGTCCCGGTCCGTTCCCCGCTGCCGCGGGGCCTCGCCGGGCAGACCGCCGTCATCGTCGGCGGCAGTTCCGGCATCGGCCTCGCCACCGGCGCCCTGCTGGCCTCGGTGGGCGCGCGGGTCGTGCTCACCGGGCGCGACAAGGCCCGGCTGGACGCCGCCGCCGAGCACGTCCGCGCCGCTGGCGGCGACGGCGCGGTGCTCGTCGTCGCCGGGGACGCCGCAGACGAGCAGGCGCTGGCCGAGACCTTCGAACGCGCCGACGCCGTCGACCACGTTCTGTTGACCGCCGGGGGCCTCGGCGGCACCGGCCCGCTCACCGACATCACCAGGGACACCGCCTTGCAGGCGATGGACGGACGGCTGTGGGCGGCACTGGCCGTCGCACGGGCGGCGGCGCCGCGGCTGGGCGCGGGCGGTTCGATCACGTTCTCCTCCGGCGCCTTCGTCTCCCGCCCCGTGGCCGGGATGTCCGCGCCGCTCGCGGCCGTCGGCGCCGTCGAGACGCTGGCGCGGGCTTTGGCCGTGGAACTGGCACCCCGCCGGCTCCGTGTGAACGCCCTGCGCTTCGGGCAGTTCGACACCCCGCTGTCGCGCGGGGCGATGGGCGCCGGCCCCGGCGAGGCCGGGGACGCGGCCGTCGCGCAGGCCGGCGCCCGAAACCCGCTCGGCCGGTGGGGGACGCCCGAGGAGGCCGCGGCCGCCGCGCTGTTCCTGATGGCCAACCCCTACATGACGGGCGAGATCCTCACGATCGACGGCGGTCTCACCCTGTAAACCCGAACACCGCGCGGGCCCGTTCTCGGAACGCTCCTCACGTGGAGTGGAGTGGAGGGGCCGGCGGACGGCGACGCGTGGTGGTCAGCCTCCGGGCAGGGCTCCGCGGCAGTCGCCTCCCCCGGCCCGTTCTCGGGTCCGAATGCGGCCCGCCAGGGTGCCGGCATGGCGTCGTGCGCGGCGGCCGTCCCTGGCGGGACAGTGCCGATCAAGTCGCGGGCGGCGCTCGTCGCACTCCCCGGACGGCATCAGAGCCTCCTCGCCGGCCGGGGCCCGAGTCCGGGGCGCCGGTCAGCGCGACGGTGCGATGAGTCGGTGTTCGTAGGCGAGGATGACCAGTTGGACACGGTCGCGGGCCTGGAGTTTGGCGAGCAGGTTGGCGACGTGGGTTTTGGCAGTGCCGGGGCTGATGTGGAGTTCGGCGGCCAGTTCGGCATTGGACAGGCCACGTCCGACCAGGTCCGCCGCCGCGTGGACGGTGTTCGCCCTGTGGCCGCTGGCCGGCGGTGATCACCGATCAGGACACCGTCTAACACCCGCCGGGGCGGAATCGGGCGCGGTATGCGGCCGGGCTGAGAGCGAAGAAGTGCCGGAACCGGCGGCTCGCGTAGTTGGGATCGTGCCAGCCGGCGAGCCTTCCGATCGCTGCCACGGACAGGTCGGTCTCGATGAGGAGTGCCGCAGCGCGCTCTGCTCGCAGCCTGCCCAGGTAGGTCATGGGCGGAACTCCGAGATGCGCGGTGAACATGCGAGTCAGGTAGGGGGGCGACAAGTTCACGGTGGAGGCGAGTTCGTCCAGGTTCCAGGCCCGCTGAATGTCGTTCTCCAAGAACTGCGCCGCGGCCAACACCGCGGGATGGACCTGATCGGTTCGTTCGCTGGTGGCATCCGTGGAGCCATGTGCCACGACGCCGCCCAGAAGGCAGAGCAGAATCCCGACCCGCACGGCGTAGGCCGGTCCGGGATGAAGGCCCGGATCGGAACCGGGCTCACCGGAGGTTTCCGCCAGGCCGGTTTCGACCACTCGCAGCGCGGTGGGGTCGAGCCGCAGCGGGTGGCCGGTGTGGCGGCCGGATCGGCCGGCGATGCGCACTGAGGGGCCGAGGTGCGGGGCGGTGCGCATCCAGGCCAGTTCGCGCCGAAACGCCTCCGGGCTGACGTACAGGTTGTAGACGGTCAGGCGGTCGCAGCCGTGGTAGCCGTGCCAGTCGCCCGGGCGGAGCATCGTCACCGAACCGCGGTCCAGAGGCTGCTCGCCCGCGGCCGAGACGTGCGTGGCAGTGCCACCGGTGACGACGGCGAGCTCAATGAAGTCATGGCTGTGGGCGGCGGTGTCGCTCCGCAGTTCGAACCGCTCGGCGGCGATGGGCGGCCGCCCCGGCGGAAACACCTCCGCGAGCCGCACGCGATGCATCGGACCTCTCCTCGACGGACGCTCGTCAAGATCGTGCTATGCCTGTCGGGCTCTCGTGCTAGCCGCACGGTGGAGGCCGCGGCGACAGTTGTCGAGACGGCAATCCCTAGAAGGCAAGGAAGATAGCCATGACTGTCGCCGGCCCCGAACCCCGTACCACTGCGGACAACCTTTCCCAGGACGCGGTGTCAGCGTATCGCCGTGATGGTTTCGTCCACCTGCCCGGAGTGATCTCCCGGGCCGACGCGGCCAGGTTCGCCGAAGCGGCGCTGGCGGCCCGCTCCACCGTCCGGGACCACCACAACGGGACGATCTTCACGCAACTGCTCCAGCTGTGGCGTCACGATGAGACCCTGCGCGAGCTCACCCTGAACCCCGACCTGGCGGCCATCGCGACCCGGCTGGCGGGGATCCCGCTGCGGCTGTGGCACGACCAGCTGCTGATCAAGGAGCCGCGGAACGGGGCCTCGACAGAATTCCACCAGGACCAGCCGTACTGGCCGCACGCCGGTTCACGGCATGCCCTCTCGGCCTGGGTGGCGCTGGTGGACGTGCCGGTCGACCGCGGCTGCATGACGTTCATCCCCGGCTCCCAGCACCTGGACGGCCTGCGCCCACAGGATCTGTCAAACCATGCCGACATGTTCACCGTGGCGCCCGAACTGCTGTGGGAACGGCGCATCACAGTCCCCCTTCGCGCGGGCGACTGCACGCTCCACAACTCCCGCCTCGCCCACAGCGCCACACCCAACCTCACCGGCGACCCCCGTATCGCCCACGTCATCATCTACGCGGACGCGGACCTGACCTTGGCGGCCGGACCCGCACACCCCGTCACCGACCCGCTCGGCCTGACCGTGGGCGACCCCCTTCCGGACGAACATTTCCCACGCTTCGCCGAACCCGCCGACAAGCCGCAGCCGAGGACCACCCCGACAACGTGAACAGGACGAAACCGCATCATTCGGCGAATGGCGTCACGCGTCTGAAAGAACCCCCGGCGTCGAGCCGGGGGCGCGGGCCGCCCGGCCTGGTTGGAACGCGAGGTCACCGCCGCTGCCGGGACACAGTTCGCGCACCCCCACACGGTGCGCAGAGCGACATGAGTTGCCAGAGATCTCCGGGGTTCAGGAGCTCTGACCGGCGTCGACGTGGGAAGGTCACCGGCATGGAGATCGATCTCAGGGGGCGGACCGCCTTCGTCAGCGGTTCCACCAAGGGCATCGGCCACGCCATCGCCGCGGGGCTGGCACGGGCCGGGGCGGCGACCATCGTCAACGGGCGGACCGAGGACAGTGTCACCGGCGCTCTGGACGCACTGCGGACGCGACTCCCGGAGGCGGACCTGCGGGGCGTGGTCGCCGATGTCGCCACCGCCGAGGGCGCTGAGGCGGTACGGGCCGAGGCGCCCGACGTCGACATCCTGGTGAACAACCTCGGCATCTTCTCGGCGCGGCCCGTCCTGGAGATCGACGATGAGGAGTGGCGGCGCTACTTCGAGGTCAACGTGCTGTCGGGAGTGCGGCTCGCCCGCCTCTACCTGCCGGGCATGACCGAGCGGGGCTGGGGGCGCGTGCAGTTCATCGCCAGCGACTCGGCGGTCGTGACCCCCGCGGAGATGGTGCATTACGGTGTGTCGAAGACGGCGCTGCTGGCGGTCTCGCGCGGCTACGCCAAGGCCGTCGCGGGCACGGGCGTCACCGTCAACACCGTCCTGGCCGGACCGACCCACACCGCGGGCGTGGAGGACTTCGTCGCCGAGATGGTCGGGGAGGACCTGCCCTGGGACGAGGCGCAGCGCCGCTTCATGACCGAGCACCGCCCGAACTCGCTGCTCCAGCGGCTCATCGAGCCAGAAGAGATCGCCAGCATGGTCGTCTACCTCAGCTCGCCGCACGCGTCCGCCACCACCGGCGGGGCGGTCCGCGTCGACGGCGGCTACGTCGACGCGATCCTGCCCTAGCATCCGACCGCCTGGCCACCGCCTCGGCTCGGCGGATCCGCGATAGCAGCCGCGCCGTCGCCGCCTCGGGCTCCGGGCAGGTTCAGGATCTCATCCAGGCCCACCGCAACTCGGCGTTCTCCCGCTTGAGCCGCTTGAGCTCGGCAGACTCCTCCGCGCTCTGGACGCCCTTCAGGCTCGCCCGACCTGTATCTCCAGGTAGACCGGATCTGCCGAACCCGGTGGACTCCCCGGCGTGGGGTCTACGAACTCGGGCGGTGAGCGTGGAGTAGGTCGGCTACGGCTTCGGCCACCTGGTCGGCTCCTGCGAAGAAGGTGAAGGCGGGGGCCGGATTGGCCTCGAAGCAGAACCAGTCGCCTTCCGGGGTCATGCGCAGGTCGATGCCTGCGACGACCAGCCCCAGGGCTCGGGCCAGGGCCACGCAGCGTTCAGGGAGGTCGCCGGGCAACTCGACCGTGCTCTGCTTCAGGGCCGCGTCGCGAACTCGGTAGTCGACGGCGTCGGAGGCGAGCCGGACCGCGAAGGTCCGGTCGCCGACGACGTGGACGCGTACGTCCTCGCCCGGGATGTGGCGCTGGAAGAACGTGGGGCAGGTGGCCAGGCGGGCCATCCTGTCGGGGTCGTGGACGTCGGCGAGCGCGACGCGGGCGCGGATGCCGCTGCCGGGCTTCACCACGACCGCCCCGTGCTCGCCGGCGAACTCGGCGAGGGCCTGGGCGTCGTCGGTGACCAGGCTGGCCGGCACCGCGAAACCGGCCGCCTCGACCAGCAGGCCCTGGCATGCCTTGGCGGCGTTGGTCGCCGACGCCGACGGGCGGTTGACCACCAGGGCGGGCGCGTGGTCGGCCCAGGCGCACAGGGCGGATGCGGCGCGGCGGGCGTACCGGGTGAGGGCCGTACGCGCCGGGGATCTGGTGACGGCGGGCAGCCGGGCCGCGTCGTAGGGGCGCAGGTACGCCGCCGTCACGCCGGCGAGGTTCCACGAGGCGCCCGCGGTGCGCACGGTGCCGGACGTCACGGTCATCGGGCGGCGCTGATCCAGGACGAGGGGGTCGGCGCCGCGTGCGTGCAGGGCCCTCAGGACCCGGGCGAAGGGGCGTTCTTCCGGGTGTCCCCAGAGCAGGATCATCGTGCCCCTTCCGTGATCAGGGCGCCGAGGGCGGCGGTGACCTCGCCGTCCGCGGCCTGCCACCAGGGCTCCACGCCGTGGACGCACCAGCCGCGGTCGGGTTCACGGGCCAGGCGCACGCACAGGACCGTGGCGTCCAGGGTCTTGGCGAGGCTGCGAACCAGTTCTGCGGCGGCCGGGTCGGCGCCGTCGGGCAGGATCCGGTCGCCGGCCAGGGTGAGGCGGGTCTCGGCCCTGGACCGGGCCGCGACGGGCAGGCCCGCCTCCACCGCGGCCCAGCGGACGTCGCCCGGGTCCAGGCCGCGGCCGCACAGCGAACCGGGCACCGGCCGGTTGACGACCAGCGCCGGGGCCTGGAGCCAGAGCGCCAGCAGCGCCGTCAGCTCGGCCGCGACGAAGCTCCGTTCGGGTCCGGCGATGTGCGGCAGGTCCCACGGGGTGACCGCGGGCAGGCAGGCCAGCACGGCGGTGACGTCGCCGGCCGCCAGCGTCCCCCAGCGGGTGCCGAGGGTGGCGGCGGGCAGGTCGGCGGGGTCGCAGCGGGTGCCGGGGCCGGCGATAGTGCGGGGGGTCACGAGCCGCGCCCCGCCCAGCCCCCGCAGCAGGGGCCGGGCCGGGCGGTGGCCGCTCCCGGAGACGATGACGATCAACCGTCCTCGGGCCCGTCGTCGTAGAGGTGGCCGCCGACGTCGGGACGGTCGTCGGCGGAGATCCACGGGGTGGCGCCGGGCCCGTCGGCGGGGGCGCCGGACCCGGCGTCCTCGGTCAGCGGGAACTCGCGGTCCTTCTCCTTGAAGGCGACCTTGTCCGGGTCGATCTTCTCGATGTCGGGCTTCTCGGTCTCCTTGGGGTCCATCACGATGACCTCCTTGGTGATCGCCTGGGTCGCGCAGAGCACGGTGATCGTGTGCCGGCCGACCGGGAGGTTCAGCGAGACGCCCGGCGAGACGGTGGAGCCCTTGGGCACGGAGGTCGTGCCCCATGTGCTGTTGCCCAGCCGGACGGTGACCGGCACCGCGCGCGGCGCCGCGGCGTTCAGCACGGCCCGGATGGATGCCGCGTACCCCTGGACCCAGGTGGTCGGGAAGGCCGCGCCGTTGCCCTGCGTCACGTCGACCATGCCCGCGACGACCACCGAGTAGGACGGCGACATGGCGCCGAAGGGCGCGGTCTGCGCCATCTGCATCCGCAGCTGGTAGGTGCCCGGGGTGTCGGGGTGGAGCTGCGCCCCGGCGCTGGTGGTCTCCCCCGGCCGCACCGGGTTGGTGCTCAGGGACATGTCGGTCGGGCTCAGCGGGTCGCCCGACGCGCCGTGCAGGTTGATCATCCGGTGGCCCATCTCCCGGTACCAGCCGGCGGTACCGGTGTTCCGGATGGTGAACCACACGTACGGGCTGTCCCCGGCGACGATCGTGCCGGGCGGCATGGACGCCGCGACCGTGGCCGACAGCTGGGTCCCGGTGACCTGCGCGACCGTGATCGTGCGGTCCGGGGTCGGCTGGCCCCAGGTCTCGGTGACGCCGCCCGGGATGCCGCCGACCATGGTCACCTTGCCCATCCGGAACGAGCCGGTGAGCGTGGTGGGGCTGGTCCCGCCGGCCGCCGGGAAGGTGATCGTCACCTCCTGGCCGGGCTGGACCACCAGGGGTACGGGGATCGCCGTCAGGCGCTCGGTGCTGTAGCTCGCCTTGACGTAGACGAGCTGGACGAACCCTCCCACCGGCAGCAGGGCGTGCCCGGCCTCGGGCCGCCACGCGCTGTTGCCGGTATTGCGGACCCGCACCGTCAGGGTCTCCACCTGGGAGGTGTACATGGTCTGCGGCACGCTGATCGACGTCGCGGTGGCGTCGAAGAGCGGGGTGTCGATGTCGACCGGGCGGATCTTCCACTGCTGGTTGGGCAGCCCCTGGTACTCGGTGACCACCGTCCGCGGGCCGTTCTCCATCCATTCGGGCCCGCCGTCGACGCTCAGGCACCGGGTGGTGCCCTTGAGGTAGATGACCACGTGGCCGTCTCCGGTGGAGACCGGCTGCCAGAGCTGGGTGGCGGCGGGCGCGCCGGGCTGCGGCGGCGGAGCCTGGAACACCGCGGACAGGTCGGGCTTCTCCAGGGGGCCGGCGGTCAGCAGCAGCCCGCTGTTCCAGGCGGCGATGGTGAAGTAGGCGTGGTCGTGCCACCGGAACGCCCACTGCTGGTTGGTGCCGCCGTGCGGCGGCCAGGTGATGATCGGGACGTAGGGGTCGACGACGTGGGCGCCACCGGTGACGTCGAGGTACTGGCCGTTGTGCCGGGCGGACAAGGTGTGGCGGCGGTACCCGTCCTTGGGCTCGTAGGTGCCGGGGTTGGACGGGTCGAAGATCTTGATCTCCGGGATGCCCGTCTCGGGGAGGGTCAGCAGCGGGTCGGCGAGGTCGCCCGCGGTGGTGGTGGTCAGGGCGGGGCGGCCCTCGGCGTCGGTGACGACGCGGATCTGGCGGGCGTCGCCCTGCGGCATGCCGGCCGGGTGGCCGTTGACGCGGGGCTGCATCCAGAAGTCGAACCGGCCGCTGCGGATCAGCTCCATGGTGTTCTGGGCGCTCAGCGACCAGGACCGGCCGCCGTTGGAGCCGCCGACGCGCTTGATCGGGCTGCCGGGCACGATCCGGGGCACCTGGCTGACCGCCTCGACGTCCACGCGGACGGCGTACTGCTCCCAGCTCGCGTCGACCAGGCCCAGCCGCAGCCAGCCCTCCTCGACGCGCGGCGCCCGGACCGGCGGGCTTCCCTCGGCGGCGCCGGCGCCGCCGGGCGGCAGCACCGTCACCTCGTCGGCGGCCCAGGTGTAGGGGTCGGCGCGGTGCAGCCATGTCCAGGTGCCGTGCACGTCGGCGGGCAGCGGCAGCCGGCGGTGCTCGGCGTCGGCCAGGACCGGGCCGTGCCGGAACGTCGGCGTCATCTTCGCCAGCGGCTCGGCCACCCAGGAGCGCCGCATGCCGACGGCCTTGGCGGGCAGCAGCCCGGTCCGCACGTGGACCTGGCAGTTGGGCGCCACCAGCAGCGTCAGCGGCACCGGGACGCCGGGCCGCACGATCAGCGGGTCGCCGGTGACGTACCGTTCGGCCAGCGGCTCGCCGGACTCGCGGGCGGCCTCCAGCACGGCCGGGTCGATGACCCTCAGGATGCCGGGGTCGTCGCCGGCCAGGTAGCCGACCAGGCCGTCCTCGAACCGGTCCAGGGCGCCCAGCGCCACCTCGATCGGGACGCCGCCCAGGGCGGGGTCGGCGGCCGGGTCGTCGACCTCGACCAGCAGCTCGGCGCGCAGCACCGCGACGGGGTGGCCCAGCAGCATGGCGAGGTGCTCCTCGCCGGCCTCGCCGGTGAAGTCGATCGTCCACCAGGTCGTGTCGATGACCTTGAGCAGCGACGACAGCGCCGTCGGGTCGTAGGGGCCGCCGCGACGATCGGCCCCGACGACGCCGGAGGCCAGCCCGGCCAAGGCCGGGTGCCCGATCGCGTCGGCCGGGTCGGCGCCCAGCCGGCCGGGGCGGCCGGGCCGGGCGGGGTCGTCCTCCCAGACGGTCGCGCCGGTGCCGTCGGCGCGCAGCCGGCCCAGGCCGCCTCCGGCGGGGTCGAAGAACTCCGCCGAGCCGTCCACGAAGTCGGGCATGAGGAACCCGGCGACGGGGCTGATGGCGTCATCGGCCTCGACGGTGGCGCCGGCGGCGTTGGTGCGGCCGTCGGCGGCGACGTAGCGCAGGGTCACCCGCGCCGGTGCGGTGAAGCGGGGCGCCAGGATGAGGGTGCCCGGGTCGTCGTCGGCGGCCGCGGACGGCGGCACGAGCGTCGGCGGCCCGGCGGAGCGGGCGCCCGAGGCCATCTCGACGACCTGGCCGTAGGTGTCCACCAGCCGCAGCCGGGTCAGCTTCGTGCGGCCCGCGCGCAGCGGCGCGGGAGGGGTGAGCAGCGGCGGACGGGTGTCGCCGCCGACCAGATCGCCCTGCTGCTCGCCGCGCAGCATGCTCATCAGGCCGTCCAGGCGGCCGCCGAGCAGGTCGAGCAGCTCGACGTCGGCGGCCGCGGCGGCGGGGCCGGCCAGGCCGGTGGCGACGGCCTTGCGCTGGGCGCGCAGGGTCGCGCCGGCCAGCACCGACGCGGGGCCGGCGGCCAGCGGTGCGCGGCCCTGGAACGTCCTGGCGGGCTCGGCCACCGCGGGCGGGGGCGCCCCTTCCAGGTCGGTGTCGCCGAGCCGCCAGCCGGTCGCGGCGAGTGGCTCGTAGCGCAGCTCCCAGTCGGCGTGCAGCGGGTTCCACGGGCGCGCGGGCGGGGCGACCGCGACCGGTGAGGGCAGCGCGCCGCCATTGGCCGCCGGGGGCAGGGAGGGGTCCCAGGTCGCCCACCAGTCGGTGCGGGCCAGGGCCGGGGACCGCTCGCCGCCGACGGGCGGCGAGGCCGAGCCGGGGTCCAGCGCGGCCAGCTCGACCATCAGGTCCTGGCACAGCGCCGGGACGCCGGTACGCAGGACGCTCCCGTCCAGCCGCCCGGCGGGCGCGCCGCCGCTGCCGTCGGCGGCGGCGCCGAGGCTGGCGACCGTCTGGCCGCCGAGCCGGACGGTGAGGCGGGCGTCGCCCTCGAACCGGCCGTCGCCGCCGTGCTTGAAGCTGCGGCCGCCGCCCTGCACGACCAGCACCGGGTCGGCGGCCTCGAACAGCCGGGGCCGGGCCCGCTCGACGCCGACGAACTGCCCGGCCACGGTGGTGCCCGCGGCCGCGGAGGCGGCGGGTTCGGCGGCCGGGCGAGGGTCGGCGGCCTGCCAGATGGTCTCCTGGTGCGGGACGTCCGGGGCGGCGCCGAACCGCATCGCGTGCAGCGCGGCGGTCAGCCGGGACTCCCCGTCGGGGCCGGTGCCACCGCCGGTGGCGCCGGCGGCCTCGCCGTCGGCCTGGGCGAGGAACGCGCGGACGGCGGTCAGCCGGGCGGGGTCGCCGCCGTCCTCGGCCGACAGCGCGGCCAGGGCGTCCACCAGCGACTCGGCCAGGGCCAGCCGGATCGCCCCCGGGTCGGGCCGGTAGTCGGTCTCTGCGGACAGGACGCCGCCCAGGTCGCCGTTCCAGCCGGTGCCGGGCCAGCCGATCGACACGGCGCTGCCGTGCAGGATGAGGCCGGTGGGCGTGGGCGCCAGCCCGTTGTACTGGTCCCCCGGCAGCCGCCAGCGCTGGTCGGCGAGGTGGTCGGTGAACGCCTTCCAGCCCGCGGTGTCGGCGCGGCGCAGGGGGTCGAGCTCGGGGTGGGCGTACCAGCCGCAGACCAGGTAGGCGACGGGCCCCTCGGCGTCGGTGAGGGGGTCGTGGAAACCGAGCCTGCCCTCGACGTTGTCGTAGTACGCCGCCCAGCCGAAGTCCCCGTGGCCGAGCGCGGTGAGCGGCTTGGCGGGCACCGCGCCGGGCGCGGGCGCGGACCACTGCTCCAGCGGAGTCACCGTGGGCGGGGTGCCGGGCGCGGCCCCGGCGGCGTCCAGGATCCAGGCGCGGACGGCGCGGGGCTTGGGGCCCGCCTTGGCCGACAGCCTGGCCACCAGCCACCGCTCGGGCAGGGCGGGGAAGACCACCGGCCCCGGTTCGCCTCCGGTGGGCGGCGCCTGCTCGGCGTGGGTGAGCGCGTCGGGGACCGCCCAGTGCAGGTAGGCGCCGGTGGCGCGGGGCGCCGCGCGGTCGGTGAACGGGTCGGCCTGGAGCATCTGGACCGCGTCGCCGCCGGGGACGGGCTCGCGCATGGCGGTGTCGGCCCACTGCGCCGGGCCGTCGCCGACGCGCAGGGCCAGCACGTCCAGCGCGACCGGGACCAGCAGCCATGAGGCGGCGTCGGGCGCGGCGGCCGTGGTGAGTACCGGCTGTGATTCGTGCACGTTCTCCCCCGGGGTGCGGCGTCCCGCGTCGCCGCTCATTCGAAGACCTGCCGGTACGGGCGGCTCAGCAGCGCGGCGGCGAGCGGTCCCGGGCCGGCTCTGCCGCCCCGGCCCGGCTGCTTGGCCACATCGGCGGCCAGCCTGACGATGTCGACGGTCTGGGGCGCGCGCATCTGGACCGGGACGTTCGCCCCGGACGTGTTCGGCGCCGGCGGGACGATCAGCCCCCCGGTCTGGGGATCGACGTGGAAGCCGTGGCCCAGTTCGCGGTGCGGTTCCTCGATCCAGACCGCGGACGGCACCTGCGGCCACAGCACCAGCAGCAGCGTCGGCGCCAGTGCCTCGAACCGCAGCGGCTCGATCGGGTCGAGCCCCGCGGGCTTGGCGTCGCGCGGCGGCACCGGATCGGCGAACGCCAGGATCTGCGACGTCGGCCACTGCGCCACCAGGGTGGAGCGCAGCAGCATTCCCGCCACCGGCCCCGAGGCGGCGGCGGTGCGCATCCTGCTCCGGTACAGCTCGGTGTGCCGGGCGGCGAGCGCGCTCGCCCGGCTGCCCGTCCCGCCGACGCTCAGCACGCCCTCGGTCAGCGCCTCCAGCCACTCGCCGTCCACGATGAAGAAGCGGACCGACTCCTCGGGCAGCAGGGCCGGGTCGGGGACGATGTGGTCGAACGGGATGCCCATCAGCCGGTGGTAGCGGTCGACGGCCTCGGTGACGGCCTGCGGCGGCTCGCCGGCGCTCAGCCCCTCGGCCGCCGCCATGCCCCGCTTGAGCGCCGCGCGCCCTGCCTCGCTCATGACCGTCCCTCCGCTGCGGTTCCGGCGTCCTGCGGGAGCGCTCCGTTGGGTGTGCCGCCGTCGGCGCCGGGCGCCTCCGCCGGGGTGAGCGCGCCGTCGCGCCGGGCGTGCAGGCGGCGGACGCGGTCGGGGACGCCCCACGGGTCGGCGGTCGCGCCCGACAGGCGCGCCACCGTCTCGGCCGCGACGTCGCCCGGGGTGGATCCGGCCGCGAACGCGGGCGGGCCCAGCCCCGACATCAGGTCGCGGCGGCGCCACTCGCTCAGCTCGCGGACCAGGGACCGGTCGGCGGCGGCCAGCAGCCGGCCGAGCGTGCGGGCGGTGGCCAGGCTCACGTCCGTCTCACCCTCGGCGGCCACGGCCGGCTCGTCGGCGACGCCCACGATCGGGCCCCGGTACAGGGCGAGGCCCGGCGTCCCGTCCCGGCGGGTGTGGTCCAGGCGGGCGGGGTGCCCGGCGGACAGGCCGAACGCGGCCGCGTTCTGCGCGACGCCCGCCGCGACCTTCTGGAAGGTGCCCGAACTCCCGGACTTGAACGTCCAGTCGTGCAGCACCGGCAGGGTGACGGTCGCCGGGACACTGCCGCGGTCCAGGACGGCGCCGTGGTCGGCCAGCGAGACCAGGCACATGTTGTAGGCGCGCCCGGCGACCGGGAGGCGGCCGGTCATCACCACCGCGACCCATCCGTCGTCGTCGCGGGCGGTGTCCGGGCCGCCGGGGGCGACCTGGCGGGCGTGGCACAGCAGCGGCACCTCGGCCCGCAGGGGCAGCGCGGCCCGAGCCACGTCCGCGCTCATCGACACCGTCGTGTAGCGGGTGCCGTCCGGCGCGGCCACGTTGCGGTTGATGGTGGCCTCGTTCACGTCCAGTAGCAGCAGCGCCAGCCACGGAGTGCTGGTGGAGGGGGCCACCACCTTCTCCCAGGGCAGGGTGCGGCGGCGGAGCACCACGTGCCCCAGCGTGGTGGTGTAGGCCCCCGCCGAGTCGGGCGGCGGGTACACCGACAGGATCTCGCTGGGGTCCAGCCGGTACTTCGCCCCGGCCACCTTGACCCACCGCTCCTCGGTGAACACCTCCAGCGGCTGCACGCCCGCGTGGTCGGCGGTGGCGCTGTGCTCGACGGTGGTGGTCACCCGGACCCGGTAGGTGTCGTCGCGCAGTCCGGGGGCGACCCCGTCGTAGAAGTCGATCCGTCCCGGTTCCAGTTCGGTCATTTCCGTCCCCCGTCGTTGTCGGCGGCGGCCCAGCGCACCACGGCGGGCCGCGTCCCGGCCGCGGCGAGCGCTTGGCCGGCCCCTTCGTCGGCTGCTTCGTCCTCGCGCCGCGCGACCGCGTGCACCGCGACCGCGGACCAGCCACCGGGCAGTTCCAGATCCACCTGCACCGGCAGGTCCGCGCCGTTGTCGCGGGGCGGCACCTGGACCAGCAGGCCCATCCCCGAGGCGGTGCGCAGGGCCTCGCCGCGGACGGTGCGGCCGTCGATGGTGACGGCGCCGTCCAGGTCGGCGGCGGCCCCGGCGGTGCCGTCGGCGCGCTCCACCAAGACCTGCACGACCGTGGTGGCCGGTGGCAGCAGCGTCCGGCAGCCGCCCCGGTTCCGCAGCAGGTCCCCGGCGCTGAGCAGGACGACCTGGTCGGGCGCGGCGGGCATCGGCACCGGGCCGTCCGGCAGCAGCGTCGCCCGCCCGGCCAGCGCCACACCCGGCAGCACCTGAACGACGGGCGTCCCGACGTGCCAGCCCGGGGCCCCGGCGGGCAGGCCCGCCACGTCGCCGACCATGACGTGCGAGGTGCCCTCCGGCGGGGTGAACGCCTTGGCCGCGGCGTCCACGACGCGGTCGGCCAGCACGTGCCCGGACCCGGACACGCACACCACCCGCGCCCGGCCGTGCTCGACGGCCAGCCGCGCGCGCTCCCCGCCGGAGACGCGCCACACGTACCCCGTCTCGGGGGCGAGCGCGACGGCGTCGTCGGTCGCGGCGAGCGCGGCCAGGGGCGCCGGTGCGGGCCTGGTCACCCGGCGGCCGCCGGGGTGCACCACCCCGATCAGCCTCGGCCCCGCGGCGGCCGGCGTGCGGCGGGTCCGGGCGGGCGGCGCCGGTTCGGCGGCCAGGGCCGTGGCCGCCCGGGCGCGCCCGGCGGGCGCCCCGAACGGCAGCGGGGTGCTGACGGCGGTGATCTCGGGCCGGACCGTCACCGGTGCACCGGTGGCGGTGGTGATGAAGTCCAGGTCGACGCCGCCGAGCGCGGACAGGCCGTCCACGTTCTGCGGCTGGTCGCCGGGGGCGGGGGCGGGCTGCCACAGCGCCGCCTGGAAGCCGCCCTGCCGCGGCGTCACCACCATCGAGTTCGGCGCGGCGCCGTTCGATCCGGTGACCGCGACCTGGTGGGTGACGCGGAAGTACGGCAGGACCTTGTTCCCGCACGGCGTCGGGTGCAGCGGGGCGGGCCCGCCGACGGTGATGCCGGTGAGCGGGACCGCGGTCTCGCCGACCTTGGCGCGCGTCGCCGGGATGCGGCTCTCGGTGCGCAGCCGCGCCGCCGCCTGGATCGGCCACGGGTTGGCCTGCGACCCGTCGGGCGGGTTCGCGCCGGTCGCGGCCGGGCCGGTGTCGGCCGCGGCGCCCGCCGAGACCGCCACCACCGCCGGGCCGGTGGGCCCGGCCAGGTAGCGGCGGCTGAAGGCCAGCCAGGTCAGGTACGCCGGCGGAGGCGGTACCGGGTCGCCGATGTGCACCGTCACCGAGGCGACCGCCAGGTCGACCCGGGCGCGGCCGTGCAGCGGCGGCCCCTCGATCTGGAGCGACACGCCCAGGCTGACACTGACCCGGATCGTCACACAAGCGATGAAGCAGACCCGCAGCCGGAACGTCGCGCCGACCTCCACGCCCATGTCGACGCGGTAGTAGAACGGATCCCAGCCGAGCAGGACGTCCAGCCACGCGGTGAACCACAGCCGGACGATGTCGGTGTCGTAGGCGGCCTCGATCCGGCCGCCGAACATCATGAACCCGGGCACGACGGCGAAGTACGCCTCGCCCTTGACCGAGATCTGCTTGGAGACCGCCCAGCGGATGCCGACGCGCGGCACCACCGGGAAGCCCTCGGGGTCGAACCACGGCGAGTAGCCGCCGATGGTCAGCACGAACCGGCGTTCGCGGAACCAGATGACGAACGCGAAGCCGCCGGTGAGCTGGCAGTCGCGCGACAGCAGCCAGGAGTTGTCGGTGAGCTGTGCGCGGATGGACAGCAGGCTCTCGGCGGAGTCGAACCGGGCGTTGACCGCGAGCTCGACGTTGGCGATGGCCGGCCCGGCCATCGGCAGCACCATGCGCGAGACGCCGAGCAGGCCGACCTGGAAGCCGCGGTCGAGGGCGGCGTAGGCGACCGCGCTGGTGTGCACCAGCTCGAAGCTGGAGAACCGCACGCCCGCCGCGACCCAGTGGCTGCCCCGGCGGGCCGGGGCGACCTTGCGCAGCGCGGCGAGCTGCGACTCGGGGTCGCGGGGCTGCCCGACGCCGCCTTCCTGGACCGCCTGCACCAGCGGGAAGGACGCGGCGGCGATCGGGTCGGTGGGGACCACCAGCGCCCGGTTGTAGCCGACGCCGCCCGCCAGGCCCTCCACGAACAGGTAGGGCGGGCCGCCCAGTGCGAACGGCAGCGCGACGAACACGAACAGCGAGGTGACGCCGTCGGCGCCCTTGGAGTAGCCGCCGATCGCGGTGAAGCCGCGGCCTGCCACGTCGACCGACAGTTCGCCGGTGTACTCGGCGACGCCGTCGGCCACCGTCCGGGTGAGCCCGCCGGCGACCCGCACCGAGGGCAGGTCCAGCGAGACCGCCAGCCCGTCCAGGCCGACCTCCCACTCGCCGGGCTCGGCCAGGTCGTCCAGCGGGACCAGCAGCCGCAGCCCGTCCGGTTTGATCGACATGCCGGCCAGGGCGAGGCTGCCGTCGAAGAACAGCGCGACGGCGTCGGGGTGGCCGGCGTGCTCGGAGCCGGTGAGCTTGCGGTGGGCCAGGCCGAGCTGGTCCAGGTGCAGCGGGCCGAACGACTTCTGCACCGGGAGCCAGCGAGGCTCGGCGTTGTCGGTGCCGTTCAGCACGACCTGCGGCCCGGTCGGGCCGGAGGCGACCACCACGTCGATCGGCGGGTTGGCCGGGGTGCCGTCGCCGGTCCCGGGCGCCAGAATCCCGCCCGTGACCGGGTCGTCGGCGGGGCCCGGGGCGGTCAGCAGCGGCAGGCCCAGCCCGCCGAGCACGGCCGCCGCCCCCAGCGAGCCCGCGGTGGCGGAGCGGCGCGGGGTCCCGCCGACCGGCAGCGCGACCTCGGCGCGGACGAAGCCGGACGCGTGGCCGAGGCGGACCCCGCCGGCGTCGATGACGGCGGCGCCGTCGCGGCGCAGCACGGTCGCGCCGACTCCGCCGAACCGCAGCGCGGGGACCAGGCCCGGCGCCGTCCCGGCGGTGTCCAGCAGCATCATCGTCACGCCGTTCTCCGCCGCCGGCCAGGCGATGCCCGTTGCGGCGGGCAGGCCCGCGTGGAGCACGACCCGGTACTCCCCGGCGGTGATCTCGGCCTGGCCGGTGAGGCGCAGGCCCAGCAGGGTGCCGGAGCGGGCCAGGCCCAGCCCCAGGCCGCCCGGCAGCGGGACGGCGACCCCGTCCAGCACGCCGAGCAGGTCCCGCAGCGCGGCCGCCGGGCCGGGCAGAGGCAGCAGCCGGTCCTGGTCGTCCACGACCTTGGCCGCGCGCAGCAGGTCCCGGGTGTTCCTGCCGGTGGGGCCGTCCCACAGGGGGCGTGACAGCCAGGTGTCGGCCGCCCGCATCATCAGCCGGGTCGCCAGCGGGACGACCCACGACCGGGCGAGCCGGGCCGCGTCGGCGGCGGTGATCGCCGCCGGGACGGGGGCGAGCGCGACGACGACCTGGTCGTCGCCGAGCGGGCGCAGGGTGACGCGCAGCCGTCCGTCCGAGCCCGCCGACAGGTCCAGCCGGGGCGTCAGCACGATCCCGGCGCCGGTGTCCAGGCGGGTCGCGAGACGGGCGGCGGCGGTGAGGGCCGTCCCGGAGCGGCCGACCGTCACGTCGGCGGTGACCCCGGCGCTGACCTGCCCGCCGGCCGGTGTCCGAAGGTTCAGGCCGGTCAGCCCGACCAGCAGGGCGGGCTGGGCCGAGCCGGGGACGGCGACGGCGTCGAGGACGAGGTTCCCGCCCAGGACCGGGGTGGACACCCGCAGCGCGCCGGGCGCGGGCGAGGAGACGATGCCTCCGAGCAGCCGGCCCAGCAGTGTGGCGGTGGCGCTCACCCCGGCGGCGGTGATGCCGTCCGGGGAACCCGGCGCCGCCCGGACCAGCCGGGCGAGCCGGTCGCCCCGGGCGGCGAAGCCGTGCCCGGGCCCCGCGGCGGGGTCGTAGACGCCCAGCGCCGCGGCGACGGCGAGGGCGTCCGACAGCAGCGGGGAGGGCGCGGGCGACGCCGCCGCGGCGGTCAGGCCGTCCAGCACCTCGGGCAGCAGGCGCGCGGCCTGCGCCGCGACGAGCTCGGCGACCCCCTTGACCGCGGGCAGCAGGTGGACGGTGGTCTCCGCCCCGGAGAGGGTGAAGGCCAGCACCGGGCCGTCGGGGCCGTGCCCGGCGATGACGCGAACGCTCCCCCAGCTGCCCGGCAGCGGCAGGTCCACCTCCAGGGTGCCGCCGACGGCGGCATGCCGGCGGGCGAGCGTGACCGCCGCCGACAGCGCCAGGGTGATCCCACTGATCGCGACGGGCGAGTTGGTGGCCAGGGAGAGCCTGGTCCCGCCCGCCGGGGCCGCGTCGGCCCGCACGATCAGGTTGCCGGGCAGCACCAGCGGCCGGGCCGCGTCGCGGGCCAGGCCGGCGGCGTCGGCGAGGTCGGTCAGGACCCCGTTCAGCGCCGCCGGGTCGGGCGTTCCCGATCCGGCGCCGCCCAGCAGGTTGTCCAGCAGCCAGCCCGCCGGGTCGTGCAGCAGCCGCGACAGCGCGGCGGCCGGACCGAACCCGCCGATGACCCGTTCGAGCAGGCCGGTCAGGCAGACGTCGACGATCAGGCGCGGCACCAGCGGGGCCAGCGCGGCGCGCAGCTCGGCGGGCCCGGCGTCCAGCGGCAGCGGCGCGTCCAGCCACGGCGCGTGCAGCCGGGGCGCGCCGGTCGGCCCCCGGTCCAGCCCGAGGCCGGCCCGGGACAGGGCGCAGTCCGCGGTCGCCGCGCCGCCGAGCTCGACCTCGCCGTCGCCGCGGAACCGGCCACCGGCCGCGGTGGTCAGCCCGGCGCCGGTGGTGCGGACCGCGACCCGCCACGGGTCCGGGGTGACGACCAGCTCGACCGGCAGGTCCGGGGAGCGCCAGCGCCACGGCCCGGCCCCCGCCGCCGCGCCGGCGTCGCGGACCAGGCCGTACAGGCCGGTGCCGCGGTCCAGCAGCGGGACCAGCCGGGGCCCCAGGTAGGCGCCGGGGTCGGCGGCCAGCGCGGCGAACGCGTCGGCGATCCAGACCTTGCCCGTCCCGTCGGTGCCGGTCAGGCCCAGGTCGGTGAGCAGGTTCAGGAACGCGGCCGGCTCGCCGCCGGCCGGGTCCTCCCGGCCGAGCGCGTCGATGAGGCGGGCCAGCAGCGGCGCGGTGCGCGGGTCGTCCAGGCCCGCGGCGTGCGACCAGCGGCCGCCGAGGGCGGCGTCGCGGAGCACGACGTCCAGCACCGGCGCGCCGGAGTCACCGGGCACCGTGACGGTGGCCTCCAGGGTCCCGATCCGCGCCCCCGTTTCGGGGACGGCGCCGGTCTCGGTGTCCAGCAGCGGCCCGCCGGCGCGGGCCAGCCGTACCCGGGCGACCAACCCGGCCCGCGGCGCCGGCGGCTCGGGCGCGCCGACCACGACCGGGACTCGGCCCAGGTCCAGCCGCACGTCGGCCTCGACCGAGACCGCGCCGGCCGGCCCGGCGGGCTTGGGCAGCCCGATCCGCACCCCGTGGGCCAGGTGGGTGACCTGCTCACCGGGGGCTCCGGCGGCCGCGGCGCCGGCGACCAGGTCGGCCAGCCGCGTCGCCAGCGTGCCGCCGGGCAACTCACCGGTGACGGCCAGGACGGGGATGCCGCGGACGTCCGGCGGTGTCGCCGGAACCGCGGCGAACCGGGCGGCGGGCAGCAGCCCTGGCCCCTCCACCGCGACGGTCGGGGCGGGCAGTTCCCGCCCGTACGGGTCCAGGTCGTCCTGCGTGGGTGCCAGGAACACGAGCATGTCGTCCGCGCCCTCGGCGCCCAGGCCGTACGGCGCGACCCCGCGGACGAGCCGGGCGGCGTTGCGCACGCCAGGGCCGGTCAGCGCGCTGACGTCCACCGGCTTCAGCGGCGTGCCGAGCGTGACCAGCCCGAGCACCGAGGTGGCCGGCTCGGCGGCCAGGTCTGCGACCAGCCTGCGGGCGGCCACGCCCGCGACCGAATGGGCGACCAGCACCGTGCGCCCGCCGGGCCGCGCGACGGCGATCCGGTCCAGGACGCGCCGCAGCTGCGCGGCCTGGTGGACGGCGGTGTGCTCCGCCTTCTCCCCCAGCCGCACGACGTAGACCGGCGCCGCGCCGATGGTGCTCAGGTCGGCGTGCAGCGGGTCGGGGACGCCGCGCAGGTCGACGGTCGCGACCGCGGCGGACGCGGGCAGCGGCCCGCCGGGCCCGGTGGCCGCGGCGACCAGGCCGGACCAGCAGTCGTCCCCGGCGAACGAGGGGGCGACCAGCACGACCGACCAGGGCACGGTGCCCAGGCCGGCGGTCAGCGAGCGCACCGTGCCGAGCGCGGCCCGGATGGCGTCGCGGGACCGGGGCAGCATGTGGTGCGCCGCGGTGACGGGCGTCGCCACCTCGGCGGAGCCGGGGCCGCGCCCGGCCGCGCCCGCCGGGACGACGCCGTCGCCCTCGGCGAACAGGTCCCGCAGCAGCCGCAGCGACCCGAGGGCCCCGGTGCCCGAGCCGAGCGCCGCGGTGGCCTCGCCGACGAACGGCCCGAGGTCGGCGGCGAGGTCGGCGACGTAGTCCAGGTCGGTGGTGTCGAGCGTCTCGCTCTCCAGGCGCGCGGTCACCGCCCCGGCCCATTCCGGGGGCGGTCCGCCGGGCAGCGTCCAGGTGAGCAGTTCGGCGGGGGGCCGGTCGTGCGGCTGGAGTGGCACGGTCCAGGGGTCGGCGGCGGTGCCGTGGCCCGCCGGGGCGGGGCCCGCCGCGCCGATGTCCTCGAACAGGCCCACCCGGTCGGTGAGGAAAGCCTGCAACGGCCACCGAGCCTCGGACAGGTAGGGCAGGCCCGCGGCGGTGACGCCCGCCTGCGCTGAGACCAGGGCGGCGGCCCAGGAGCGCAGCGCTTCTAGCGGCCGCTCCAGCAGGGAGCCGGCGTCGGCGGGGTCGGGCGGCTCGATCGCGGGGGCGCCCTCAGGCAGCCGCGCCGAGCGGCCCATGCCCAGGATCGACGGCAGCAGCCCGGCGCCCGGACCGCCCCAGGAGGCGGCCGCGCGGGCGACGACGGCGCGCAGCACGTCCACCGCCTGGGCGGGGCCGATGGCCAGGCCGAACGTGCCGCTGGAGGCGTCGGCGTCGGCAGGCAGCCGCAGCGTGCCCAGGTCGAGCTGCTCGCCGGCGACGGTCAGCCGCACGTCCTCCAGGGTCACCTGCGCGGTGAGCGGCCTGCCGGGCGCCCAGGCGGCGAAGGCGCGCAGGTCGCCGGTGGCCAAGCCGAGGTCGCCGTCCAGCTCCTCTCCCGGCGGGGTGACGGCCAGGTCTGCGCGGACGCCGCCCAGCCAGCGGACGCCACCGCCCTCGGGCGCCAGGTCGGCGGCCAGCAGCGCGGCCTGCGCCGACACCGCCCAGGCGGTGGCGGCCTGCCCGGCGGACGCGACGCGCAGCCGCAGCCCCAGGTGCAGGCGGGGCGCGCCGGCGGTCCCCTCGTCCCACAGGGCGAGGGCGAAGCCGCCGGTCGCGGCGGTGATGCCGGGCCACCAGCCGAGCGGCAGGACCCAGGGGTCGGCGGCGGTGCCGGCACCGCTCACCGGTGCCAGGTCGCCGGGACGGCCCGAGCCGAGCAGCCCGCCGATCGCGGCGAGCAGGCGGCGCCAGCCGTCGGCGGTCTGCCGCAACTCCCGGTAGTAGGCGGCCAGCTCGCGGGTCGGCGCGGTGGCCAGGCCGCCGATGTCGGTGCCGGGGGTCGTGGCCAGGCCCAGCAGCGTCCGGACCGCGCCGGCGAACGGCCCGGCGGCGCCGAGGCCCTCCTCCAGCGCGTCCTCCAGCGCGCCGGCCGCGGCGCTGCCGAGCGAGGACGCGTCGGTCAGGTCCAGGCGGGGGAACACGTGGTCGGGGGTGACGACGTCGCGCAACTCCAGCACGGGGCCGAGCCCGGAGGCGTCGTAGCGCAGCCCGGCCCGCAGCGAGCCCACCCCGAACCCGTGGGTCGCGGGGCCGGCGGGGACGAGCGGGCCGGACGCCGCCGCCCGGCGCACGGTCACCTCGGCGCGCTCGGCGAGCACGGCGGGGCCGGTGCCGTGCAGCGGCAGCGCCAGCAGGATGCCCTCGCCGCAGACGACCGCGCCGGCCGCCGCGACGGCGAACTCGGCGGCCAGCGCGACGACCAGCACCGGGGTGCCGCTGTCGGGCGCGGGCCGCAGCCACACCCGGGCCGACACCGCCGGGCCGGGGCCCGGCGCGGTCAGCCGCAGCACCACGGGCTGCTCCTCGGTGGGAGTGCCCGCGGCGGGCGCGGACATCGGCAGGTCGCCCAGCAGCCCGGCGATGTGCCGCAGCCAGGCCACCAGCGCCGACCGGCCGTCGGCCAGGGTCGAGCCGGCCAGCCCGGCCAGCCAGCCGCGCATCGCGGTCGGGTCGTGGACCAGGCCGGCCAGCGGCAGCGCCGGCAGCCCGTCGGACAGGCCGAGCAGCCCGGTCAGGTGGCCGGCCAGGGCGCGCACCTGCGCCGGCTGTTCGGCCGCCGACAGCAGCGCGTCGACCAGGGCGGCGGCGAGCTGCGCCAGGCCCTCCGGCACGGCGATCGGATCCAGGTCCAGCGGCGGCAGGGTCGAGGCGGGCCCGGGGCGGTACCGGACCCGGAACCGGGCCGCGGCGCCGCCGGGACCGGTCCCGGCCATCGACAGCGACGCGGTCAGCCGGGCGCCATCGCCGGGCAGCCGCACGGTGGCGGTCAGCTCGACCGGGTGGGCGGCCTCGCCGGTCACGACCGCGAGCGCGCCGTTGCGGACGGCCACCAGCGGCACGGTCGCGGTGACGCGGGGCGCGGTGGGGCCGGGCTGGGCGACGGCCCGCAGGTCCAGCAGGATCTGCGTGGCGGCGCCGGTGCCGGTGCGGGTCACGCCGAGGTAGAGGCCGCCGATGTCGGTGGGCTCCACCAGCGGGTGCAGCCGGCTCTCCTCCTCCAGCGCCGCGTGCGGCAGCAGGAGATCGAGGGCCTCCAGCGCGGCGTCGCGCTGGTCGGGGTCGGCCAGCACCCGCGCGACGTGCTCGGTGGGCGAGGCGAAGAACGCGGTGTTGAGGGACAGGTCATCGGAGGGGCCGTCGAACAGGCCGATGGCCCGGCCGAGGGCGCTGACCTCGGCCGTCATGGTGTCGGGGATCATGGCGCGGGCCACCCCGTGAAGCTGCCGGGAGTGGCGTTCAGACCGGGATCCCTGGCCGGTTTGTCCCTGGTCGCCGGGATCACGGGTTTGTCGTGAAGGGCGACGATGTTGTGGTCCCGGGAGTCCTTGTTCCTCTTGTACACGCGCCGGGCGAGCACGAAGTTGATCGCCATCCGCATCAGGAAGTGGTCGTCGGCCTCGGTGCCGACCAGCGTGTACGGCTTGCGGGCGTAGGTGTTGCGGAACGCCGTGTCGAGGTCGGCGGCCACCAGCCCGGGGACGTTGATGTGCGCGTCGATCACGGCGGCCGCGAAGAACTGCGAGGAGACGAGCCGGCGGAACGGGTACTGCTTGCCGCCAGGGGCGTCGGTGGTCGGATACATCCCGTTCACCTGGTTCCACAGGCGCTGGAACCGGAACACGGCGGTCTGGAGCTGCGCGGTGCACAGCTCCCGCGAGGTCTGGGAGGCCAGGCGGGAGATGCCGCCCCAGAGCGGGTCGAAGATCACCTGCTTGGCCGCGTTCTCCGCGCCGCCGAACAGCGCCCAGCGGTGCGCGGTGCCCGACCTGATCGGCTGGGGCGTCTCGACCGGGCCGCCGGGTGCGCTGTACTTGAGCCACACCAGCTTGACCCGGCTCGGGACGCCGTCGTCGGCGGGCCCGGTGCCGGCGTCGCCCCAGTCGCCGGCCGGCCTCGATGCGTACGCGCTGCGCCAGGTCTCGGGGGTGTCGGGCCGGGACCGCGGGCGCAGGTAGGGGTTGGCCTCGTCGATCTTGTCGGGTGTCGGCTCGGTGGTGTCGGCGAGGCCCCACACCCGCAGCTGCATCCCGCGGATGCCGAAGAACAGGTCGAAGTGGTCCGGTGCCATCCGCATGAACTGGTAGAGCACGACGGTCAGCTCGTCGTCGGCGGCGATCGTCCACTGCTGGATGCCGATCGACACGATGCCCCCGTCGGCCAGCCGCAGGCCGTCCAGCTTCCCCTCGTTGGGGGCGATCTTCTTGACCAGGTCCCAGCACTGGAGCAGCGTGGAGCCGGGGGCCGGGCCGAGGAACGCGGGATCGTCCCCGACGAAGTCCACCAGATCCATGCCGCCCAGCGCCGCCGGGCCGTAGTACTTCCCGGTGTTGTCGCGGACGCCTGCCGCCATGAGCCGGCCGTAGACCACGGTGAGGTAGACGTCCTTGCCGTTCGGGCTCTTGCGCAGGAGCTGGGCGGGCGCCAGGAACAGGTCCACCGGGGGCACCGACGGACCGCGCTCGGTCGGCGAGTACCAGGCGGCCGTCCCATTGGCGGCCAGGCCGAGCGCTCCGGCGAGCAGGGCGCGCGCGCCGGCCACCGCGGGCTTGTCGGCGGCCGGAACGCCGTCGCCCTTGCGGCGCAGCGCGTCCCAGAGCCGGCGGAACAGCGCGTTGCCGCCCATCGTCCAGCCGGTGACCGCGGCCTGGTGCTCGGAGAAGCCGGACAGGATGGCCAGCGTGACGGGCAGTTCGAGCTCGGGCCGGTCGCGGCGGAGCTGCCGCATCAGCTCGATCTGGTAGAAGATTCCCTCGAACGGGTTGACCAGCACCCCGGCACGGACCTCGGCACCGAGCGCGGCGACCTCCTCGGGCTTGGCGACCGGCTTGGTCAGCGTGCCCAGCCGCGTCGCCACCTGGGCCTTGAGCTCCAGCGGGCGGTGGTCGGCCTCGGTCGTCGCCGGCAGCGGCTCGACGGGCAGCCGCACCGTCAGCTGGAGCCTCGCCTCCTCCTCGGGCTTGATCAGCCGGGCCCATTCGCGCATCTGCGCGCGCCCGACCTTCCAGCGCGGGACCGCGGGCGGGACGATCTCCACCTCGATCGGCAGGATCACCCGTCGGCCGACCTTCCACTCGGTCGGGCGGAGCGGGGGGATGTTCAGGCCGAGATAGACCGCCAGGGCCTTCTCCAGCTCGTTCTGGGTGAGCTTGAGGTCGGTGGCGTCCTTGGGCGCGTCCTTTGGGTCCAGCGCGCCCTTGTTGACGATCGGCTCGATCGCCGCCGCGAGCCCGCGCAGGTCGGCGCCCAGGCCGAGGAAGGCCGACAGCCGACGGGGCCCGGTGGCCTCCGCCGCCGGGTCGCCGGTGGTCACCGCCAGCGTGCCGTTGACCACCGCGGGCCACGCGGCCTCGGCGAGCTTCCCGCCGTTGGGCTGGGTGAAATTCCACAGCGTCACGTTGGACTCCACCTTGCTGGGCGGAGGCGGCGGCGCGGGCGGGGCCGGCGGCTTGGCCGCCACGGCCTTCTTCACGCTGCTCAGGGCCGGTTTCGCGGCGGCCGCGGCGGTCACGCCGCCTCCCGCGCGAAGGTGCGCACGAAGCGATTCCGGGCAGGCTTACGCAGAGCAAGTCCGATCATGTGTTTCCCCCACATGGCTGACCGAAGGACCCCGTGATCCCATCGGCGGGCCGAGCGGGTTGATCAAAACATAGCTCTCCGCTTTGTACAACCAGTCCTTAGATGTCCCGATTCAGGGACATCCCGGGACCAGCATCAAGAGCGGCCGGGACACGCACTGACACGTCATTCTCCGACCAGGTACGGCCAATATCGTCCCGTACCCGGCAATAGGCCCAGGACACGCGGGACACCGGCCCCAGAACGCCCGGGACACCTGGCCCGGGACACCCCTCCAGGCCCGCCTGCGGTGCGCCGCAGGGCGGCGGGACGGGTTTTGATTTCCGTCGCTCCCCGGACATTCCCGCCTCGGGGATGCCCGGTGAACAATCGTTCTTCGGCGGCAGGCTATTAGGAGAGAAAGGGCTCTCGGGTCAGACCCTCGGCGATCGCGGGAACGTCCTGGAATTCGCACCAGTGGCGGCCTGGGCGGCGGGGTCAGTCGGCGGCCACGGGGAGCAGGGCGTAGAGGGCCAGGCCCTGGTAGTCCGCTCCGCCGGACACCTCGAAGTTGCCTTGGAAGGTGAACTCGCCGTGCACGAAATTGAGCCCGTTCCAGGGGCGCTCGTCATTGCCGATGTTCACGTGGTAGGCCGTGCAACGTCCGATTTCTGGCTTCTCGTTCTTGGGAAGGCCGCCCTCGCAGGCGGACCAGACCTCGAAGATGACGTTGTCGTGTTCGGCGCCGCTCGTGTCGATGGCGGCGCCCTTCCCGTCGGTGATCTTGAGGTTCATGTTGAGGCCGACCTTGAGCCGCACCTTGCGGCCGATGTTGTTCTTCAGGAACGAGCCGAAGCCGGAGCTGCCCTCGCTCAGATCGGAGACCGACCCCTCGAACGACGGCCGGGAGGCGGCGGTCACCGTCGCGCCGGCGGCGGGGCGGCCGGTGGGCGGCCGGTCGCCGTTGTCGCCGTCCCCGCCGCCGAGGTAGCGGAAGGCGACCGCTGATCCCAGGATGACCAGGACGGTGGCCGAGGCACCGGCGATGACGCCTGCGCGGCGCAGCGGTCCCGTCCTCCCGTGGCCGTCCGGTACCAGTCCCTGCCGCACCGCTGTTGCCACGTCCGACGGAACCGGCTGCGCCGCCAGCGCGGTGATGTGCTGGTAGGCGGAGTCACTGGCGAACCCGTCCTGCAGGCCGCGTGGGGCGGCGGGACGGTCGCTGGTATCGGCTTTGGATGTTCGCGCAGGCGCCCCGCATGCCGCGGCCAGTTCTTGTGAGGTGGGCCGATCAGCGGGGTCCTTGGCCATCGCCGCCGCCAGCGGTGCCGCCAGCTCGGCGGGCAGCCCGGCCAGGTCGGGTTCCTCGTTGATGGTGCGCAGCAGCACCGCCTCGACCGGACCTGCCCCGAACGGCGGACGGCCGGTGGCGGCGTAGGCGATCGTCACCCCGAGGGAGAACACATCGGCGGGCGGCCCGAACACCTGCTGGCGCAGCACCTCGGGCGCGACATAGCCGGGGGTGCCGTTCCAGCCCCCGGTGCGGGTGATCTGCGTCTGGTCCTCGCCCCGCGCGATCCCGAAGTCGATCAGTCTGGGGGCATCGGGGGCCAGCACCACATTGGAGGGTTTGACGTCGCGGTGCTCCACGCCCTGGGCGTGCACCTCGGCCAGGCCCGTGGCCAGCGCGGCCAGCAGCCGCACACAGGTGCCGGCGGGAGGCGGACCGAACCGCTGCACGGCCTGGCGCAGCGTCGGGCCGGGCACATACTCGGTGGCCAGCCAGTACGGCTCCTCGTTGAGGCCGGAGGCGACCATCCCCGCCGCATACCTGCTGCGCACCCGCGCCACGGTCTGCGCCTCCCGCCGGAACCGCGCCAGCACCTGCGGATCGTCCAACCCCTCGCGCACGACCTTCAACGCGATGTGCCGGCCCCCTCCGGCCAGCGCCAGGTAGACCAGCCCCATCCCGCCCTCGCCCAACCGGCCCAGCAGCGGATAGCCGCCGATCGAGGCCGGATCAGCCGGACGCAGCGGCTGCACGGCGCACCCCCGAGAACAACAAGATCATGGCGCGCATGATCGCAGTCCCGTCGTTCCCATGTCATCCCCGTTTCCTCGAACCGGCGATCGAAAGGCGCGTCGAGAACTGGAACACCTGGTGGCCACGGCACGAGGCGTCTGACGCGGAGGAAGCTGTGCGCTTGACGACCTGCTCACCCTCCCCCTGGCCCTCCGCGACAAAGGCGTCTCCGCCCCGACATCGCCGCCAGGCTCACCATCAAGACCGGCGCGAGCAGGCCGGCCAGCTCGCGCCGCGCCGATCTCACATTGATCATTAGTAGGGTTGGCCCTCGGTGGCCGGCCGGTGTGGCCGCTGCGGGACCGGCGTAAGAAGCCGCACGTCCGCCAGGAGAGCATCGCAGAGGAGGCGGCGACGAAGCCGAGCGCTGGCTGTTCACGGTTCATTTCCGCACAGGATCCGCCTGCATGGCAGCCGGGTTGCCCGGCGAGGAGCACCTGCCCCGCGGACTGCCCGTCGACTCCCGACACGAAGCCCTCGACCGCGCAGGAGCCTTCACCTCACACCCCTCTCAGTCCGGTCATCCAGGTGCCGGCAGGACTTGTCGTCCTCGTCGGCGCACCAGCCTCGGGCAAGACCAGCTTCGTCCGGGCGCTGATCGAGCGCCGGCAGATCGATGCGGAAGCCGTGGTGTCCAGCGACGAGATCCGCGCGGAACTTTTCGGTAGCTCGCCTGCGAAAACGGAATCCGACGCGGCGGACGCAGCGATCTTCGCGGAACGTGACCGCAGGATCGCCGCCAGACTCGCCACGGGCCGCACCGCAGTCGCCGAGTCGACGAACGTCACATCGCAGGCACGCTTGCGGCTCATCGCCTTGGCCACGCGTTTCAACGCCCCGGTGACCGTACTGCGATTCGACCCGGACGTCACCGAACTCCTCCAGCAGTACACCGAGCGAGGCCGCACGGACCTCACCACCGCGCAGGTGCGCGCCTACGCCGCCGTCATGGCCCAAGACGCCGGGGCCGACCAGCTCCGCTCCGAAGGCGCAACCACCGTCCACGATGTTCCCGGACGTCGCCAAGGGAGCACGCCCGTTCAGGCCGCCGCGCTCTTCTCCTTCGCCTGACACCGGCCGCAGGACGTGTGGGCTCTCGGATCTCACAGCCCCCTGCGCTTCCTTCGGGCAGATCCGGCCGCGCGGCCGGGGGTTCGCGCCCTCGACGTCATCGGGCATGGCGACGCAGGGCGCAGTAGGTCCGCAGGATCGCGGGGACGAGCGCGTACACGACCGTGGGTACGACCACGCCGGTCACCACGAGCGTTCGAATCGGCAGTGAAAGTGAGCCCAGCAGGGGACCCAACAGCAGCTGCGTGGTCATGATCATGAGGTAGACGGCCAGCCAGGTGAAGACGGCGCGCAGGTGGATCGATGGTGCCGCGACGGAGGGGCACGGGGGGCGGACAGATGGCATGGCGTCTCCTGGTTGCTCGGTAAAGCCAACTCGCGAGTTGGAGTTTGCCACAGGAGAGCAGAAGTTCCAACTCGCTAGTTGGGATCTGATGTACGCTCAGGTCATGGCCTGGGACACCGCGAAGACCAAGCGGCTCATACTCGACGCCGCGGTCAGCGAGTTCGCCGCCTACGGGCCCGAGGCGGCCCGCATGGACCGGATCGCCGCCACGGCCGGGGTGAACAAGGAACGGATCTACTCCTACTTCGGCAACAAACGACAGATGTTCGCGATCGTGCTGACCACGGAACTGCAACGCCTGGCCAAGGCCGTGCCGCTGGACGAGAAGGCGGCCGGCGACCTGGGCGAGTACGCCGGGCAGGTCTTCGACTACCACCGCGCGCATCCGCACTTCGTCCGGCTGCTGCACTGGGAGGGCCTGCACACCACCGAAGGCGAGCCGGTGGTGGCCGAGGAGGAGCGGACCGCGCACTACGCCGAGAAGATCGCAGCACTGGCCAGGACTCAGGAATCGGGGCGCCTGGACACCCGGCTCGCACCGCGGGAACTGCTGTACTCCGTCATCGTCCTGGCCGGCTGGTGGTTCGCCACCCCGCAGCTCCGACGGATGCTGATGCCCGACCTCGACAACGACCCCGACGGCCAGCGCGCCGCGCTCGTCCGCCTCGTCCGCCATCTCAGCGGCGACGCGAACTGACGCCCACCGGGGCGGTGGTCAGGCGCCGGGAACGACCAGGCTGCCGGCCCGGCAGGCGATGACACGCAGTTGCGCGCGCTCCGAGGATCCCGACGCTCTCCAGCCCACGCGTCGCAGTAATCAAGAACCTGAAACCGGAGACCTCGTGGCCAGCCTGAGGGCTGTCCCGTAACTGTTGGTCGTCACCGGGCGGCGGTCTGCAGGTCCCGGATGTACCAGTCGAAGCGTGTGCCGTCCTTGCCGTGCGTCGGCTTGCTGGGGGTGAACCCTGCCCGCCGCGCGACCGCGGCGGATGCGGGATTCTCCGGCTCCACTTGGATTACCGCTTCCGTCCCGCCCTCACTCGCCGCGTACTGGGACGCCAACAGGACCGCGCGGGTAGCCAGACCACGCCCTCGCCAGAGCGGATAGAGGCCGTAGGCGACATTCACCTGGCCGGGCGCCAGACCTTCTCCTGAGAACCGCAAGTCGATCGTGCCCGCGAGCGCCTCGTCAGCCCCCATCCGGATGCCGAACGCGCGCAGTGGCCCGGAGGTGTCCCACTGCTCCCGGCAGTGCCGGAAGTACGCTCTGATGCCCTCCCGCGTGCCAGGACCGCCGTTGAGCCAACGAACGAGCAACTCGTCCTCCCCCGCGAGGTGCGCCTCCGCATCGTCCAGGCACAGGGGGGACAGAGTGACGATCCCGTCGGACAGTTTCACCTCATGCATCCGGTGATTCTCGACCGCCAGAGCCGCGCCGCACCATCGGGTGACGGCGTCCGCAGCGCCGCGAGGCACAGGGAAGTGGCCCCCGGGAAGTCCCGGGGGCCACAGGTGGAACGGCGACGGCCTGGCAGTCGGATCGACTACGGAGCCGGCGCTATCGGACGGGTGCGTCCCCCAACGCCCGGATGAGCGGAAGAACGCCCCGCGGCGGGCTGGGGACGAACAGGTCGACCCCCTCCCGCAGGTTGCGAACACCCACCTTGAAGGTCGGGATGCCCTCCTCGCGGCGCATCCGGTCGAGCTCGCCCATGATCACCCTGTCGGGCGCGTCGCCCGCATCCATGATCACGGAGGGCTCGAACGGAACGCACTCCTTGAGGATCCGCCGGAGCGCGACCCTCTTGTCGAGTTCCGCGGGCGCGACCTTGACCACGCCGCGGTCCTGCATCAGCTTCAGATCCCCGGCGGCCGCGGTGACATCGGTGAGCTCGCCGACCAGCCGCTCGACCACCTCCCGATCGGTGCCCACCGGATAGCGGAGGACGAGCGAATGAGACCTGGCGTAGATGCACTCGGGGTTCAGACGGAGTTCCGTCACCAGCTCGTGCACCTTGGCGTAGACCATGCTCAGCCCGGACGAGGGCGGCACCAGCTCGCGGTGGGTCTGCTTCTGCCAGTCCCAGTGCTCGCAGGCGAGCTGCCCCCAGACATGGCAGCCGGGGACGGCCAGGCCGATCTCACTGACCTGGTAGCACGGCCATCCCGTCAGAACCCCATTGACGGCGTACCGTTCCCCCATTCGGGGGAGCTCCCGACGAACGTCGGAGTCGAGCTGCGGCATTCCATTGAGCGGGGAGAGCTCCTGGGCCGCCCCGTTGAGGTCCCACAGCAGGACGGCACGCTCGGGGCACTCCATGAGAGCGTCCCAGCCTTCCCGTCCCTCATCCGTCCGGATGACGGAACGCACGTCTCCTCCCGTGTAGAGAGGAACATATTGTCGGATGCGCGAGTTCTCGCATGCCGAATCCATGGTTTTTCCCCATTCTTGTTTGCTTCGCGGCAACCCTTCTCTGCTTCGCCACGACTGAAACCGTCCGCCGTTCAGGACGAGGCGCAAGCGCCGCCGGGAGGGCGCCAGACAATGATCTTGATCGAGTCCCCGGAAGCCCTGGTCCATTAATCAATTACGGTTAGGAGATTGGAGATGAAAGCCCTGGTCGGCGCACGGGTCGCGATTCTGGCGCCCCCACCCCTGACACCCGCCGAAATGGCCGACGACGGACCAGAGCATGCTGACGCCTCCGGTGAACCACTGGCTGTAGGACGGCCAGCACGCCGTCTCGATCGCCCGCTCCGCACGAGCTCGGCTGCACACCCACTCCGGTACCGAGTTCAGTGACTTGGGGACGCGGGCGAGGAATGGTTGTCCAAGGGCTCAAGGGACGTGACGCCCAAAAGCTCGTCACGACGCCCTCAAGGGAGGGCCGGGCGGCCGAGCAAGGCACTCAGCTCGCCCAGGCCACCGCCGTCCTGGAAGGCCGAGTCGTCCCCACTGCACGCCTACGTGGTGCTCAGAGCAAGCCTTATCTCGACACCGCCGCGGGCCGGATGGCGCTGAGCCCCTGCCGGTGGTCGGGTCGGTGGCCGGTACTGGGTCTCCGGCCTTGATCTTGTCGATCGGCTCGGCCGATCCGTCGGCCATGAGGACGGTGGTTCCCGCTACGAAGCCGTTGCCTGTACGGCGACGGCGATCGGCTCGAGCCCCGCGATCAGCTCGTCGAGTTCGTCGACGCTGAGCACGTCGTACGCCTGCACCGCCAGCTCGTCGGTGAGGGCCTCGATCCGCTCCTTGATCTCTCGGCCGGCGTCGGTGAACCCGCCGGCTGCGTCCACGAGTCCACGGCCGCGCAGCCCGTCGACGACGGCAGCCAACTGCGCCTTGGGCAGATGGTGGATCCGGCCGAACTCCTCCGCCCTCATGCCGAGGGAGAGAGCCATGAGGACGTGGGCTTCGGTGCCGCCGATGCCGTGGGCGACGAGGGCGACGTTGTGGCCGTCCCCGCGGTGCTCGCGCAGCAGCGTCGCCGCATGCCAGAGCCTGGCCACCGGCTCCTCGGGCACCTCAAGCGCTCGGAGCCCGGCGTACAGCGCCCGGCCCTCGGTCGGCGCGCTGACCGCGGCTCGGGTGGCCAGATCGGCGACCCGCACCAGACTGGTGGAGTCGGCGAGCTCCCCGATCCTCAGCCGCAGCGCGGCGGCGCTGCCCCGCTCGCGCACGGCGAGCGCCTCCTGCGGGGTGATCTTCCCCCAGACCCACGGGATGTGCCGCGCCACCTCGCCGTCGGCGAAGTTGTAGAAGACCGCGTGCACCACCTCGGCCGGTGCCAGGCCCAGCGGCGCGGCCCGGCCTGCGAAGTATCCATCCCAGTAGCTGCGCATGCCGAGGGCCAGGAACTCCTCGTTCGGCACCTCGGAGAAGGTGATGGCGCCGATCGGCTCGACGAGCTCGGACATCCGGTGGACCTTGGCCAGTGGGTGCGACATCGGTCAGCATCTCCCGTGATCGTGACGGCGCCCGTGTGGGCGGCCCTTCACTCTTGCTACGAACAACGCCGCCCTGATCCGACATCGCCATCCCCTCACCCGCCACCCAGCACCGAGGACGGCAGCCGGCGGTGTCGATGTCGATGTCGTACTGCCCGCGCGGCCGCCCCGTACCTCAGGTCCGCGGACCGGCCTCCAGCAGAACGGCGAGCTCACCGAACCCGCGCACGACCAGGTCACTTTCCACGTCGTCCGCTCGGTCGGCGGTGACAGAGGGCCCCTTCTCGAGCGGACGCTCCAGGAACGCGGTGGCGAGCCCGGCCTCCCTGGCGCCGTCGATGTCCCACTTGTGCGCGGCGACCATCAGCACCTCCGCCGGGTCGACGTCCAGCAGCCGCACAGCGGTCAGGTACGCCTCCGGCTCGGGCTTGTACGTGCGGGCGAGCTCTGCCGACAAGATGCAGTCGAACGGCAGCCCCGCCCCCTTGACCAGGTTCGTCAGCAGGGCGAACCCGCCGTTGGACAGCGCCGCCACCACGTACCTCTCCCGCAGCCCGGCCAGGCCGTCCACCGAGTCGTCCCACGCGGGCAGGCGATGC
Source organism: Actinomadura sp. NPDC023710 (assembly GCF_040639875.1). Taxonomy (NCBI): domain Bacteria; kingdom Bacillati; phylum Actinomycetota; class Actinomycetes; order Streptosporangiales; family Thermomonosporaceae; genus Actinomadura; species Actinomadura sp. NPDC023710. The sequence continues at coordinate 32,537 of NZ_JBFAGB010000013.1, read as the reverse complement.
CAGGCCCGGACGAGCCGCCGCCGCGCGTCCTCGTCGAAAGCGTCCGCGACACCGCGCAGCTCCAGCAGCTCGTCGAGCGACTCCCGGTGCAGCGTGTCGAGGTACACCCACTCCCGCTCACCTCCGCTGACCCGCTGCATCGACGGCAGGTACCGCTCGCGCCAATCGTCGGCGAAGGCCCCGCCCTCCAACGCGACACCGCGCTCCGCAGCGATCGCCGCCACCTGCCTGGCGACCCCCGTCCGCCAGTCAACGGTCGTCCCGAAGATGTCGCAGGCCACTACCCGGATCGCTCCAACGTCGAAGCCCACTGGTACCTCCTTCGCCCAGGAGCGCCCGGTCGGTGCCCCACCTCAGTCCTAACACGCCTGTCCTGGACGGCAGGCTTCTACCAGAAGTAGAACTGAGCCCCTGCGCGAAAAGGCAACTCAGCCCAGATTCACAGAGACTTCCCGGCCATGGCGTCGATCCACGACAGCGACCCGAACACCTGAGCCAAACGCACCCGGCGAGCACGATCCGAAGAACCATGCTCGTCAGGCGGCGCGCTCGCGGACGACGCCGGCGAGGTCGAGCCGCCGGAGTGGGCTTGAGGTCAGCAACATCAACGCCCCCGCGATCAGCGCCTACCTGCGGATGGGCTTCGCCTCCTGCGGGCTGAACACCAGGCTCCACGACGGCACCGTCCCGGCCGGCGAGCAAGCACGAGCACCGCCAGGACGCGGACGCGCGAGCTTTGGCGCGGGACGGGCGGACCCTCGGTCGTCGGCGGCCCCGCTCATCCGCGAGCGGCCCCAGATGTAGTCCGACTCAAGGCAGCCGACGAAAAAGGTTGTTGCCGAGCTCGCGGTCCCCGCACCCAGTCCGCCAACAGGTCGTTGCAGTAGCCGCGCCGGGTGGCCTACCGAGGTCCGCATGGCTGACGACAGCCACCCACCACTACCGGCAGGGCGGCGATTACCGGTTCAGTCATGTGCTGCCGGTGTTAGTGAAGCGTTCCAGAAATCGGCGTAGCGGCCGGCGCGGCGGAGGAGCTCGTCGTGGCGTCCTTCTTCCACGATCCGGCCGCCGTCGAGAAAGGCGATGCGGTCGGCGCGTTGGACGGTTCGCATCCGGTGCGCGACCATCACGACCGTCCGGTCGGCCATCAGGCGTTCGATGCCGTCGTGGACAGCAGCCTCGTTCACCGGGTCCAGTGCGGAGGTGACCTCGTCCAGGAGCACGATGGGCGCGTTCTTCAGCAGGGCCCGCGCGATCGAGACGCGCTGGCGTTCACCGCCGGACAGCAGCGTGCCGCCCTCGCCGACATGTGCCGCCCAGCCGCCGGGCAGCCGCTCGATCACCTCGTCCAGCCGCGCGGCGCTCGCCGCCGCCCGTACCTCGGCTTCGGAGGCGTCGGGGCGGCCGAGCCGCACGTTCTCCTCGATCGTGCCGTCGAAGAGGAAGACGTCCTGGAAGACGATGGAGATCTGCGCCATCAACGCCTCGGTGCCGATGGCGCGCACGTCCACGCCGCCCACGCGCACCGCGCCCGCGTCCACGTCGTAGAACCGCGCGAGCAGCTGCAGCAGGGTGCTTTTGCCCGCGCCTGAGGGGCCGACCACGGCGAGCCGGTGTCCCTCGGGCACGGACAACGACAGATCGTCGAACACCGTGCGGTCGCCATGCTGGAAGGCGACGGCCTCCAGTTCCATGCCATGGCCCACCGGCTGGATCGGTTCCGGTGCTTCCGGCAGCGGTTCGGTGTGCAGGACCGCGTCGAGTCTGGCCAGTTCGGAGCGCGCGCTTCGGAGTTTGCCGCCGATGTCGGCCAGCGACAGCAGGGGATCGGCGCAGCGGGCGGCCAGCACCAGGATCGCCAGCACCTCTGCCGCGCCGATGGCCCCGCCGAGCGCGAGGTAAGTGCCCAGCACCAGCAGCACGGTGAACATCGCCTGCACCACGAGCGTCAAGCCGATCATGCCGGGCAACACCGACAGCACGGTACGGCGGGACGCGCGCTGAAGTTCCCGAAGCGAGTTGTCGAGCAACGCGAAGCGTTGGGCGCTCCGGCCGCCCGCGCGCAGCACCGGTTGAGCCTGGAGGTATTCGATGACCCGCCCGGTGGCCTCGGTGTCACGTTCGTGGCGGTCGGCGTCGCCCGCGGCCATCGAACGGCCGGTCCAGATCTGGATCGCCGCCACGAGCGGTACGGCGACCAGCGCGGCCAGCCCCAGCTGCCAATTGAAGGCGAGCATCACGACGACGATCGTCGCGGGGGTGGCGAGGGCGGAGATGTAGGGTCCCAGCAGATGAGCGATCACGCCCATCGTCTGCAGCACGCCCTGGCCGGCCAGGACGGACACCTCTCCGACTCGGCCGGTGCTGTACCAGCCGAGGGGCAGCCGGGCCAGGTGGTCGCCGAGACGGTGGTACATGCCGCGCAACAGCGTGGTTCCGGCGCGGAAGCCGAACAGGTCACTGACATAGCGCAGCACCGCGTAGACCGTGACCGCGCCTCCGAACGCGATCAGCCAGGGCAGCGCGTCTTCGGGGTCGCTGCCGAACAGGGCCCGCAGCACGGGAACCAGCAAGGCGTAGGACAAACCCTCGACGATCGCGGTGATCGTCATCAAGGCCACGGTGCGACGCACTGGCCGGGCGTGATCGTGGCCCAGGACGCGCAGCAGCATGCGGATCATCGGTACTCCTTGGATTGCCAGAAGGCGGCGAACTTTCCGCTCTCCGCCAGAAGGTCGGCGGGCCTGCCCTGTTCGACGATCGACCCGTGGTCCAGCAGCACGGCGGTGTCGGCGCCGGCGACCGTCTCCAGGCGGTGGGCGATGACCAGGATCGTGCGATCGCCCTCCAGCGCCGCCAATGCCTGCCGTACCGCCTGCTCGGTCTGCGGGTCGGCGAAGGCGGTCGCCTCGTCCAGTACCAGGACGGGCGTGTCGGCGAGCAGGGCGCGGGCGAGTGCGATCCGCTGCGTCTCGCCGCCCGACAGCCCGGCCTCCTGCCCGAGCACCGTGTCGTAGCCGTGCGGTAGTTCGAGAATCCGATCGTGGATGTTCGCCATTCGGGCTGCGCGCATCACCTCGTCGAGGTCGGCATGCGGTACGGCCAGCGCGATGTTGTCCGCAACCGAAGCGCGCAGTAGGCGCACGTCCTGGAAGACGAAGGAGACCATCCGGTAGAGGTCATGACTGCTGAGCTCGCGCAGATCGACGCCGCCCAGGGTGACCGAACCGTGAGTCGGGTCGAAGAAGCGCGGCAGCAACTGGACCAGCGTGGACTTGCCGCTGCCCGAGGGCCCTACGATCGCGGTGACCGTGCCCGGTTCGAGGACCAGGTCGATCCCGCGCAGTACCTCGTGATCGTCTTGGTAGCCGAAGCGGACGCCACGCAGTTCCAGCCGGTGGCCCTGCGGCGGGATCGGGTGCGCGGGCTCCGGCAGCGGCGCCACCTCGAGCACGTCCCGGATCCTGCCGATCGCGCGCCTGGCGGTCTGCAGGTCGTCGAAGCTGTGGGCGATGAGGGCTTCCACCGGAGCGGTCAGGCCCAGTCCCAGCAGCAGGAAGGGCAGCAGGTCGGCCGGGGGCAGGCCACCGGTCGTGATCAGGGCGGTGCCGCCGATCAGGACGACCAGCAGCACGAACGGCGGAGACAGCACCGTTTGCATTCCGGCGGCGATCACGGAGAGGCCGCGCACGAAGCGGTAGAAGACGCCGACGAAATCGTCGGTGGCCGTGCGGAACCTGCGGTGGGCGCGCCCGGCGGCGCCGAACGCCTTGACCACCGAGATGCCCTGGACGAACTCGACGGCGGAACTGGCGATCTGCGCCATGGCCGCATCGAACTGCTTCTCCTCGCGCAGCCGGGCCGGGGTCATCATCAGCGGGACGTGCGCCACTGCCAGCGTCACCGGGATCAGCGTGATCAACGTGAGCCGCCAGTCGATGGTGAACAGGTAGACCAGCGAGATCAGTGGCACCACGAACGCGGCGATGAGCTCGCCGGGGGCGTGGGCGATGAACGGGTGCACGGCGCTGACGTCCTCGCCCACCACCTTGGTCAGCTCGCCGGTCCGGCGCCGGGAGAACCAGCCGATCGGCACGCGTCCCAGCCGCGCGGCCAGTCGCCGGCGAAGGGCCAGTTGGACCCGGCCGTCAAGGAGGTGTCCGATCCCAGATGATGCGGCCGTGAACAGCAGCCGGACGAACAGACCGGCCGCACCGGCGATCGCGACGAACCAGGCATGGTCGTGATCGATCGGGCCGGGCGCCAGCAGGCTGCGCCCCAGTTCGGCGACCGCCAGCAGCGGTGCCAGGCCCGCGACGGCGCCGATCACCTGCAGGACGACAACGGCGGCGAAGCTCCATCGGTAGGGGCGCAGCAGCCCCGCCACGGACCGTCCCACCGTGTCATCGGCGTCCGGTGGGGGTGGGGGCTGCTCCCTCGTCGGCGCCAAGTCGGTCGTGGTCATCGCTCTCCTGTCTTGGTGAACCCTCGTCAGCCGGACGACGACATCGCCGGCCCGCCCCTCCCGTCCCGGCATGCTCGTCGGCTCGGCGAAAGGGACTCTCCCCGGCCCGATCAGCCGAACATCGCCACGCGGTAGAAGGCCGTGAGCGCGTCGTCGATGGGGTGGGGCTGCGGCCTGCCCGAGGAGTCGAGCCCGTTCCACCTCTGCAGGTTCACCGCGACCGACATCTGCCGCCCGCCGTCCCCACTGATCATGGACAGCGCTCCAGACCCCCAGGTCGTGCCGCCGTGCCCCCAGAAGGTGCCGCCGCCGGTCACCTCCATCGGGTACAGGCCGAGGCCGTACTCGATCTCCTTGCCCTCCTGGGAGATGACCGGGACGGTGCGTTGCATCTGCGCCAGCGACGACGGGTTGACGATCTCGCCGGCGAGCAGCAGGCCGAAGAAGCGGTTGAGATCGGCCACGGTCGAGATCAGCGAGGCCGACGGCCCCGCGTAGGACATGTCGAAGACGCTGTAGTCGCGCGGCGGGTCGATCATGCCGAAGAACGCCTCGTAGGCCTGCGAGTGCGGTCCGTTGATCTGCGGCCCGTCGGGGAATTCGGTGCCTTGGAGCCCGGCGCGCTCGATGACGTTCTGGGTGATGTACTTCTCGGCCGCAACACCGGTCACCTGTTCCAGAAGTTGACCGAGGAGCAGGTAGTTGGTGTTGGAATACAGCCCCGGAGTGCCGCCAGGGGCGCCGGCCGCGGGTGCGGTGACCCCCATCTCGATCAGTTCGGTGGAGTCGAACCGGGTGAGCCGGTGGTCGTCCAGGCTCCGCGGCCTGCACTCTGCGAGATCGGGGAACGCCTTGAGGGAGGGGTAGGCGTAGGGGAGGTACTCCGCCAGGCCGCTGGTGTGGTTGATCAGCATCCGGACTGTGATCGCGTCACCGCGTTCTCCGGGAACCAGTTTCGGCAGGTAGCGGCCGATCGGCGCGTCGAGCCCGATCTGGCCGCTGTCGACCTGTTGCAGGACCGCGGCGGCGGTGAAGGTCTTGGTGATGCTGCCGATCCGGTGCCGCATGTCGGCGGTGACGGGGCGGCCGGTCGCGAGGTCGGCGGCCCCGGCGGCGCCGCGCCAGACCTGCTCGCCGTCGCGCACCTCGGCGAACAGGCCCGGCATCCCGGCGCGGTGGACGTTCTCGATGGCGGTGCTCAGCCTTGCGGGATCCAGCGGGTTCCTCACGACATACGCCCTTTCGCCTTCTTCTGAATGAGCTCCGCATCGGTCTGACCGCTCGCGGAACACGTCAGCCGACCGCTGCCCGGCCGTCCGGGACGCTCATGCACTCATTATGCACGCGGTGCGTGCAACGGCAAGTGCAACAGCAAGTGCATAGGCTAGGCTGGGGCCTGGCGAGAGGAGCAAGATGGCAGGTCGAAGGCGCTGGTCGACCGAGGAGATCCTGGACGCGGCGGCGGAACTGCTGCGCACGAGCGACGCCGAGTCGTTCAGCGTGCGCAAGCTCGCCGCGGTGCTCGGCACCGATTCCTCCAGCCTCTACCGGCACTTCCGCAGCAAGACCGAACTGCTGCGCGCGGTCGCCGACCGGTTCCTCCTGACCGCCATGGACGGCTACCGGCCCGAAGGCGACTGGAAGCAACGCATCCTGACCCTGGCCCTGCGCGTGAGAGAGGCCTTCGGCCGGCACCCCCAGCTCGCCGCGGTCTGGGGACGCTACGCCTCAGGCGGCACCGGTTCCCGGATGATCACGGAAGAGATGCTGCAGGCTCTGCGCGCGTCGGGACTGCCCGACGAGGAGATCCCGGCGAGCTGCCACCGGATCGCGGTCCTCGTCGCCGCGTTGATCACCTCCGAGGCCGGGGTCAGCGCCCTCACCCCCGAAGAGTACGAACAGGGCATGGAGCTGTTCCGCGTCACGGTGCTCGGCGCCGACCCCGAACGCTTCCCGGCTCTGGCTCACTTCGCCCGCGACATCCGCCCTCTCGGGGTGGACCGCCACGCGGCATTCGAAGAGATCCTCGCCGTCCAACTCGCCCACATAGAGGCCGCGATCTGCCCGAACCAGCCGACCGGCTCGGAAGCGTCGGCAAACGATCGCGATTGACAACATGTCCCGGCGGCATCAGGCGGCCAGATCCCGGGCGGTGAAGTCACCCCTTGAGTCCGCCAGGCGACCGTGGGCCGCACGGAGATCACTCCCGCGCGCCACACTTGTATGCGGGCTCACGTCAAGATAAATCCTCGTCGACGACGCACTCTCAAGGTGCCCGCACAAGCGGCCGACGCCCTGCACAGCACGATCCGGTGATCACAGAAAGCTCCCGCTGGTCTGGTGTGTGACGGTCGAGGACCGTGGGTGGCGCGTGTGGTCAGCCGTGCTGGAATCTCGTAGGCGCTGAGATGGTTGGAGTGAGTGTGAAGAAGATCGGCTTTCTCTCGTTCGGCCACTGGAGTGACGGCGCGGGCTCGCGGACCCGGTCGGCGGCGGACGCACTGCTGCAGTCGATCGACCTCGCCGTGGCGGCGGAGGAACTGGGTGCCGACGGCGCCTACTTCCGAGTGCACCACTTCGCTCAGCAGCTGGCCTCTCCCCTTCCGCTGCTGTCCGCGATCGGCGCGAAGACCTCGCGTATCGAGATCGGTACCGGGGTGATCGACATGCGTTACGAGAACCCGATGTACTTCGCCGAGAACGCCGGGGCCGCCGACCTGATCTCCGGTGGGCGGCTGCAACTCGGCATCAGCAGGGGATCACCGGAACAGGTCATCGACGGGTGGCGGTACTTCGGGTACGAACCGTCCGATGGCGACACCGATGCCGACATGGCACGCAAGCACACCGAGGTACTGCTCACCGTGCTGCAGGGCAGAGGCTTCGCCCAGCCGAATCCGCGGCCGATGTTCCCCAACCCACCCGGGCTGTTGCGTATCGAGCCGCATTCCGAGGGGCTGCGCGACCGCATCTGGTGGGGCTCGGGCTCCAACGCCACCAGTGTGTGGGCGGCCGAGCTTGGAATGAACCTGCAAAGCTCGACGCTCAAGGACGATGAGACCGGCGAGCCGCTGCACGTCCAGCAGCGCAAGCAGATCGAGGCCTACCGGCAGGCGTGGAAGGACGCCGGACACCAACGCCGGCCGCGCGTGTCGGTCAGTCGCAGCATCTTCGCGCTGACCAGCGATCTGGACCGCGCCTACTTCGGCCGGAACGCCGACTCGGGCGACCACATCGGAATGATCGACGAGAACACCAGGGCCATCTTCGGGCGCTCGTACGCGGCCGAACCGGACGTGCTGGTCAAGCAACTCGCCAACGACGAGGCCGTCCAGGCCGCGGACACGCTGCTGCTCACAGTCCCCAACCAGCTCGGTGTGGACTACAACGCACACGTCCTGGAGAACATCCTGACTCACGTGGCACCCGAACTCGGCTGGCGCTGAGGGCACAGCCGGCCCCGTCCATCGCGGCCGCCGGGCATGCGGAAGAACGGCTCGGATTCTGCGGATACCAGCACCCCACGCTCCGCGGACCGCCGCTTGCGCTGCTGCTTCACCCCGTCACTTCACACCGCGAGCCGGTTAGGGCCACCGAACTGAGCCGTTACTCCCAAGACGGATCCGCAGACCTGGCCCTGGACCAGGCCGTGCGTCCATTCAGGCAGGCCACCCAGCGGGGCCCGTTGCCCGGACGGAGTACCGCATGCAAGGCTGAATCGTCCTCACAAGAATCTCTTCCGCCTCCACCCCGCGCCCTTTCGGACTGGACGGCGACGACCACGAGCACGCCTCGAGGAACCGGGGCGCGCCGGGGTGCCTCCGTACTGAAACGGCCAACAAAAGGGACACAAGTGACTGATCGCGCACGGGGGACGGCCGCCTGGCACGGCCGCATCGAGCATGTCCGCGGCGCCGGCCTGGATCCCGACACCGCACAGACCTCGGGAATGCGAAGGTACGAGGCGATCTCGGGCAGGAGCGTGGGCTCGGAACGGCTCTGGATGGGCCGTACCCACGTCGGGCCCGCGACCAGCTCAGGCGACCACCACCACGGCGAGGCGGAAACGGCGATCTACATCGTCTCCGGCCGCCCGGTCTTCGTCTTCGCCGAAGACGCCGAGGAGGTCCGCGTCGAAACCGAGCCTGGCGACTACATCTTCGTCCCGCCCTATGTCCCGCATCGTGAGGAGAACCCCTCCCCCGACGAGGAGGCAGTCGTGGTCATCGCCCGCAGTACGCAGGAGGGAATCGTGGTCAACCTTCCCAGCCTTTGGGCGGACGTCGAGCGTCCCACGGACCCCTGACAGCCATGAAGACCGACGAGCACGGGCTGGCCATTCGGGCGTGCAGCCGCACCGCACTCGAACACTACGACAACGCCATCCATGAACTGCTGCACTTCCGCCCGGAGGTCGACGCCGAAGCGAAGCGGGCACTCGAAGCGGATCCCGACTTCCTGCTGGGCAACGTCCTGTCGGCGTACCTCGAACTGCTGAGCACCGAGCCCGACAACGCGCGGGCCGCGGCGGAGCGGTTCCGGCGCTTCCGGTCGCGCGTGGACGGCTCCGGGCTCCTCCCCCGGGAGCGGGCACACGTCGCGGCGCTCGAACGCCTGCTGGAGGGCGACTTCCCCGGCTGCGGCCGCTTGCTCGGCAAGATCAGCGAAGAGTACCCGCGCGACGTCCTCGCGCTGTTCGTCGGCCATCAGATCGACTACTTCACCGGGGACGCCCGCGCGTTGCGCGACCGGGTCGGCGGTGCGCTGACGGCATGGAGCGAGACCGACCGGCATTTCGGTCCCCTGCTCGGCATGTACGCCTTCGGGTTGGAGGAGGCGGGGCACTACGACCGATCGGAAGAGGTCGGCCAGCGCGCGGTCGAGCTCGACCCCAAGGACGTGTGGGCCATCCACGCGGTCGTCCACACCTACGAGATGCAAGGCCGATTCCGGCGAGGAATCGCCTACATGGACGAACGTCTGACCGACTGGTCGACCGGCACGTTCTTCAACGTGCACGCATGGTGGCACTACGCGCTCTACGCACTGGAGGCCGGAGACACGGCCCGGGCACTGGAGATCTACGACGCCGTACTCCACGGCCCGGACTCGACTGGCACCGCGATGGAACTGCTGGACGCCGCCGCCCTGCTCTGGCGCCTGTTTCTCGAAGGCGATGACCAGACCGCGAGGTGGAACGCCTTGGCCGACGCCTGGGCGTCCAAAGCCCGGGAGCCTTTCTACGCGTTCAATGACATGCACGCGGTGATGTCCTTCGTGGGCGCCGGCCGCTTCAGCGACGCCGACCGGCTGATCGCCGACCGCGAGGCTTACCTGGCCGCTCCCCTGCCCGACGTCACCAACCAGGCGATGACCGCACGCGTCGGCCTTCCGGTCTGCCGCGCTCTGGTGGCCTTCGGCCGCGGCGACCACACCACCGCCGTCGACCTCCTCGCCCCCATCAGGCACCACGTCAACGAATTCGGCGGCAGCCACGCGCAGCGCGACGCGATGCAGAAGACCCTGCTGGAGGCCGCCCTCCGCTCCGGCCGCCTCGACCTGGCCCGCGTCCTGGTCAGCGAGCGGATCAGCGTACGACCCTCCAGCCCGTTCAACTGGCTCAAGCACGCCGACGTGGCCGAAGCCCTCGGCGACACGGCCACCGCGACCACCGCCCGATCGCACGCGGCCAAGCTGCGCCGGCCCTGAGCATCCGAAAGCATGGATGTGTTGGCGTGGTGGCCAGGTAACGGCGGCCAAGGTCGGCGACCCCACCATCCTCCAGGCCGGACCCGGGCCCGTCGCCAGCAGCAGTACCGCCGGCACGACGATAAAGCCCGCCCTACCTCGACCATCCGGCGGCTGCCGAGCAGCAAGGAGCCCGCCTGGATGTTCCGCCAGGAACCCGTCGGACCAACCCCGGCGACCACGAGTCGGAGGGGAAGGTTCACCGAACGCAACAATTGTTAACGCTAAACCCCTTCCCGAAAGTGGTTCGGATCCCACAGTATGTCCAAGATCGACTACGGGTGAGCCGGGCGCCGGAAGGGGTAGCGGATGAGCGAGCGGGACGGTCGCGCATGGCTGGAGGACGTTCTCGCCGCCAAGCGACAGCGGGGCCGGCCGGCGTTGATCGGCTATCTGCCGATCGGCCATCCCAGCGTGCCGGGCTCGATCGAGGCCATGTTCGCCATGGTCGAGGCCGGTGTCGACATCGTCGAGATCGGCCTCCCCCACCATGATCCGGTCATGGACGGACCGGTGATCAGGCAGGCCACCGAAAACGCGCTGCGGGGCGGGACCCGGATCGCCGACCTGTTCACCGCCGTGGCGGCCCTCGCCTCCGCGGCGGTCCCCGTGGTCTGCATGACGTACTGGGACCCCGTGGAGCGGTACGGGGCCGAGCGGTTCGCGCGCGACCTCGCCATCGCGGGAGGCTGCGGGGTGATCGTCCCGGACCTGCCCGGCGGCAGGGCGCCGGAATGGACGGCGAGCACCGACGCGCACGGGCTCGCCCGGATCCTCGTCGTCCCCCCGGACGCTTCCGACGAGCAGATCTCCCGCATCGCCTCGGCCTGCACCGGCTTCGTCTACGCGGCGGGCCGTCTCGGTCTCACCGGCTCCGGCGAGGTGGACGTCGCCCAGGCGAAGAACCTCGTCGACCGGGTGCGCCGGGTCACGACCACCTCTGTCTGCGTGGGCTTCGGCATCTCCACCCCGGCCCACGCCGCCGGAGTCGCGACCTCCGCCGACGGCGTCATCGTCGGCACCGCCCTCGTCGAGTGCCTGGCCGCCTCGTCGTTCGAGGCCGGGCTCACCCGCCTGACCACCCTGATCGGCTCCCTCGCCGCCTCCCTCCACACCCCGGCCCGCCCCCTTCGGACCACCGCCTGCGTCCCGGCCGCCCGCGATGGCAGCATCCGCGCCTTCAGCCACGGTGGAGCCCCCGACACCATCACCAGCACTGGCGGACTCACCGGGAGTGTCTAATGTCCCGCACGACGATCGTCGGTTCGGAGCTGAGGCGTGCCACGAGGAAATCCCGCCAGAACGCTTTATCTCGCTTCATCTGCCGGATGATCTGCTGTTTGCGTAGTCGGGACCGAGATCAACTCGGCTTCTTGGCGGCAACTGAATCCCGGTTCAACGATTACCCCGTGGTGGGTCCGGTCCAGATTTCCCCACCACTGATCGGCGAAGTTCTGAGACCGAACGCGTCCAGGTGCCCTGAGCCGGATCGCCGCACAGCGCGCAGCCGCCTGAGCCGGGCCCAGACCGCGCGAGTCACAGGGCGGTGGCCGCCGCGGTGCGCTGCTGTCACTTTTCTCCTGGGCCGTGGGGGTGCCCGCCTCGTTGTGTGGATGTCCCCCCCCCGCTGGCTCCCCCCGGAAGAGGCCCCGATGCGCTCTGCTCCCGCCGTCATTGTCGTCCCCGCTTCCGCGGCCTGGCCGTCGCCGCCGCGACGCCGATCGCCCTCGCCGTGCCCGCCTCGGCGGCACCGGCCGCGCCGACGGCTCCCGCCGTCCCGCCGCCTCCCGGCGCCGACGCCGCCCGCGCCCATCTGGCCGAGCTGACCGTGGCCCCGAGGGATCCATGGACGGCTACAGCCGGGCCCGGTTCCCGCACTGGATCACTATCTCCGGAGCGTGCAACACCCGCGAGACCGTACTGAAGCGCGACGGCGACAACGTCCAGACCAACAGGCAGTGCCAGGCTGTCTCCGGCACCTGGACCAGTCCCTATGACGGGGCGACCTGGACCCAGCGCGACGATCTGGACATCGACCGCATGGTCCCGCTCGCCCAAGCCTGGCGCTCAGGTACCAACGCCTGGACCACCGCCCGCCGCCGCCAGTTCGCCAACGACCTGGAGAGCCCGCAGCTGTGGACGGTCACCGACAACGTCAACCAGGCCAAGGGCGACAAGGACCCCGGCCTGCGGAAGCCGCCGCTGGTCTCCTTCCACTGCACCTACGCCTGCTCCTGGACCGACGTGAAGTACCGGTTCCAGCTCAGCGTCGACCAGGCCGCACTGCAGAACATGCTCGCCACCTGCTGAGTTCCGCAGAACGCAGGCGACTTCCCCAGGCTTCTCCTGCGAGGGCCCGGTCACCGGGATGCCGAGCCTCCCGCCTGCCGCGCCCGGTGGCCACCGCCCGGCATCCGGCCGCTTTTTGCCGGGCGGTGGCCGCCCACCTCACCAGGCGTAGCGCGCTAGAGAACGAGGCCCGTCAGGGAACCCGACGCTGCGGCCGACCTCGAAGACGCTGGATCGGCCGCCCGGACCGCCCGATGGCCCCGGCCCGAGCACCTCGAAGGGGGCGCAGCGGCCGACCGGGCGTGAGCGGGGCTCTCGGTTTGCGGGTTGCCGACTCACTCGCTCGATGTCGGCTCGGTTCGCCAGCGGGCACGCAGCACCCCGTCGCTGTCGGGCAGCACCGCGGCAAACAGCGGGTGACGGTCATCCACGGTCAGGGGAATCACCGCCGCGGCGCGCGCATGGACCAGTAGCGCGACCAGCTCGGCGAACTGTTCCTCGTCACCGATTCGGCTGGTGATGTGTCCTGCGGGGTCCTGCCAGAGGAGTTCGACCAAACCGTCCTCGGGGAACGCGGCCACAACCGCCTCTAGGTCGGTGGACAGGTCCGGCCACACGGTCAGCCGGGCGCGCGGGGTAAGCCGGGCACGTACTCGGTCGATGTCGGCGCAGGTGAGGCGATGCCACCGGGAGGCGTTGCCGACGTAGCACTCCTGCAGGAGCAGCGCCCCTTCCCGGAAAATCTTCAGAGACACGGCGGCCCAGAAGTCATCGTCAGCGAGGCGCTGTTCGCCGGACTCTGTTTCCAGTTCGTAGGGAGATGCGTCGATCCGTTCAGGGAACAGTCCCAGTTCACGGGCGAGAGCCTGCGCCCGTTCACACGGCACGACACTCCCCACATACACGTACTGGTCGTACCCGACGTGGACGAAGAACCGGTCTTCGACCTCCAGCCGAGACCAGGCGCCGTTGTCGCGCAGCATGGCCCGGACCAGTTCCAGCCCGACGGTCACCGGCACCTGCGCGCCGTCGTGATATCCCGATAGGTCAGGCGGGAACAGCCCAGCCAATCCGTATCCGTCGACCGGAGCCTCAAGCCCAAAATTCGCCAGGCCGGCCACCTCCGGTTCGCGGATGTCAAGACGCTCGACTCCGGTGTCGTGCGCGAAGGCGGCCACGGCCGCCAGATAGGCGGCCTCGACCGGCCCATGATCGCTCATCGAGTCCTCGCCGCCGACATAGTGACCACGCTCATCGCGGGCGGCAGGGTCGTACTTCGTAACCCGGTAGACATGCGGCAGCACCTCACCACCACCCCATCGCGGGACGAAAGGACGGCGACAGGACGGTGAGCTCAGCCGTTCGCATGGTCACCAACCACCCCTGTGACTTGCTCGCTCGACGGATCATGTAAGCACCGAGTAGCGAGCTCTCGGGGACGGTGACCACGTTGCTCTTCTGCGCATGCGGACGATACTGGAGAATCCGTAGGCTCCGAACAACCCGGTCGGCTACGTGTTGACTGATGGTTCGCCGGGCCCGGTAGGCCACCGCGGCCGTCACTGGTCAGCGGCGAGTTCAGCCTCGCGGCGGAAGCCGGCGCGCACGGCGGTGTGCAGGAGGTCGAAGTCGATGTGTACCCGCATGACCGTGGCGAGCGCGGCCGGCAGCCGCTGCGAGCCCGGGACCTCGCCAAGAAGCCGTCTCAGGCCGAGCCGCTCCAGTTCTCCTTCCGACAGCGCCTGGCAGGCCGCGGTAGGTCGGTCACCAACCGCAGGAAGTCTTCCGTGCTTGGTTACCAGCCCGAGTGGATGCTGGAGTCGACCTCTGAGCCGCGTGGTCGCCGACCACCGCCGGAGTCAGGCCCGCCGTCGTCGTGGTCTTGCCGCTCCCGCCATTCAAGGCGCCCGGCCACTGATCGCGCAGGCGATGCGACGATCCCGGCGCCTCGCGCGAGCGGTGGGGCGGCTGACGGGGTCGGGTCGGACTGACCTGGTTCGAGGAGGGATCCTGGCGCGCAGGAGCCCGCCGCGCGCGCTGGGCTGGACAGTGGCCGTGCACCCGCGATAGCTCACCGCTTCCGGTCGGAGGATGCAGGACCCTCCACCCCCACCCTCTCTTGCCCCCAACCGAGCCCGCGTCCTTCTCTCTCCCGCTTCGCCCCCCCGGGACACCAAACGGCATGCGCGGTGCGGAGGCCGGTTTCGGTCGGGATGGTTGGTCGATCACGGCAACCGAGGTGATCGCCGGGGCGTCCTCACTGCAAAGCCGGAAACGCGGAGGAGTTCATGTGCGGTTCGTGAGGCGTTTCGCGATTCCCATGGCGGCGGTGGCAGGGGTGGTGCTCGCCGGAGCGCCGCCCGTCCTAGGAGCGGAGGCGGACTGGCGGAAGGTGCCGCACTCCAGCGCGGAGGGCACCCTCAAGGACGTCGCCGTGCTCGGCGGAAGCGACGCGTGGGCGGTCGGGGAGAAGCAACCGCCGTACGAGTCCGCCGATACGGTCGCCGAGCACTGGGACGGCATGTCCTGGAAGGAGGTGCCGGTTCCCGACACGCCGACGGGCGCGGGCAGCCTCGACGGTGTCAGCGCCGTGGCGTCCAACGATGTCTGGGCCGTCGGCGACAGCACCGGCCTCGGACCGGTGATCCGGCACTGGGACGGTGCCGTGTGGACGGCGGTCCAGCCCGCCGCGCCGCCCGACGGCGCGCATGTCGGGGCCGACCGGCTCAACGACATAGCGGCGGTCTCCAAGACGCTGGCATGGGCGGTCGGCTCCTTCTCCGACCGGAACACCCCCGGTCCGGTCACCCTGGTCGAACGCTGGGACGGGACGAAGTGGTCGCGGGTGACCTCCCCGAACCCGGGTCGTCTCAGCAACACCCTTCAAGGCGTCGCCTCCCTCTCGGCGACGAACGCGTGGGCGGTCGGGTGGTACCTCAGCGACGCGGGCAACAATGTCGCACTCGTCCTGCACTGGGACGGCCGCGCCTGGACCAGGAGCCCGGTGACCCTCCCGTCGGGCAACACTGAACTGCAGAGCGTCACCGCCGTGTCCGCCAAGAATGTGTGGGCGGTCGGCAGCCATGAGGGCAGGCCGCTGGTGATGCACTGGAACGGCACTCGCTGGCGCGTCCTCCCGGAGCCCGCGCTGACCGAGTCGTGGTTGAGCGCCGCCGCTCCGGACGGCAGAGGCGGGGTCTGGGTCGGCGGTTACCGCATGACGGACGGCGGGGTGACGAGCAGACCGCTGTTCCTGCACTGGAACGGCACCGCCTGGACCACCGGGACCAGCGAGGAGACCGAGGGGACCGTCGAGGGACTCACCCGCGTGGGCACCTCGATCTGGGCTGTCGGGACGACCTCGCCCTGCATCTGCTTCGTCGCACCACCACTGGTCGAGGTCAACGGTCCTGTCCCGCAGTGACGCCGCGCCGCCGAGGATGCCGCCGGCGCCGGGCCCGCGGGTGTGAACGCCCTCGCCGACGGTAGTCCTGCCGCCGGACGTCGACCCGATCACCGCGTCCTCGGGCGCGGCGTGGCAGAGGTGGCGGCCGCAGTCCGTTATCCACGGTTTGACCTGGTGATGTCTGAGTTCATGCAGGTCAGATCGTGGATGAGATCGCTGCATCGTGCTGTCGTGGTCCTCGGGGTCAGCGCAGTGCGGCGAGTTCGGTGACGTAGTGGTCGGGGGCGCCCAGGAAGAGGTTGGTGGGTCCTGGGCCATTCGCGATGTTCAGGGTGTCGAGCCGGTAGGTCCACTCGCCGCCGTGTGTTCCGGCGAACCGGTAGTTGATCTGCCAGCGGAGCCAGTCTCCAGGTGTAAGGCGCACTGCCGGAGGCCGACGCCACCTGCGTGGCATGCCAAAGGGCGTCACGGCGAGTTGGACGCGGAGCAGGCCGTTGTCCTCGCGAAGGAGCACGCCGGAGTCTGAGCTGGTGTCGGGCAGGCCTTTGTGGGCCGAGGCGTGAGGCTGGAAGTCATCGTGTTCGTTCATGAGGACCTGGTGGACGAACGGCGGTTGCATGGGCGGTAGCGGAAACGCGGTCGGTGCGGCGTTGCGGCTTGTGGCGCGGGGCTCGCCGCGAGACTGCTTTGTCCACGAGGTCCGGACCCATTGAACGACTGCTTCCATGAGTTGATCTTCCAGGAGGGAGTTGCCTGGGGCCAGCGGATTTCGGCTGGTCAGTGAGCCAACCCTGAGCCGGCGCCCCCGCTCCCCTACGCGCCCGGCTCCGACGTCCAAGCCGCCCTCACCACCCAGAACGCCGCCAAGTGGACCTCAGTGGCCTCTATCTCCGCCACGCCCGCCTGGGCGCCCTAGATCTCATCCACATGGATATGGCGGACGCGAACCTGTCGCGGACCTGGTGAACGCCTACCTGAGGAACACGATCGATCACGCCAAAGATATGCGGTCTTCTCGTATCGCCGAAGCCCAATCCCAATCCCAATCGCCAGCACAGTGCACTTGAAGGAAGATCGAGTCTGTTGCGATCTCCCACGATTAACACTCCTGGCTTGCCCACGGGTCTAGTACGGCAGCCCGGGATCGTCATGTAGACGCCAGTTGTTGGTCGGGGTGGCCTCGTCGCTGGTAGTGGCTCTGTCGGGCGCGGGCTGGCGTCCCCGTGGGTGATCACGGTTCGATCGGTTCGATCGGATCTCCGGGTGCCCAGGGGACGATGGATATCTGGGCGCTGTCGTATTCGCCCAGGGTCAGGTTGTCGTCACACTGGATCAGGCTGATGAGGCAGGAGTGGTGCGTCCATGCCAGCCTCCGCCAGTCGTAGAGCGAGGGCCTCTCGGCCAGGGGTGTGCCGATCTCCATGCCGATCAGCTGTGAGAATCGCTCGAAGGTCATGTTGAACGCTGCCCGCCGGGCCCGAGGGTGGCGCACAAAGGCGGGACCAAAGTAGTCGTCGTGGGGGTCTGCGGTCCCATCGGCCGGGGCGGGTTCGTGGTGTTCTCGGCCGAACGGTGGCCAGAACACCGCGAATATCAGGCAGAGGTCGGTGACCTGGTCGTCCTGGATGCTCGTATGCAGAATGCGACCGCCGCCCAGATCGAGGGGAACCCTGTGGGATCTCTTGTGGTCACCGTGCGGCCAACAATTCTCGTGGTCCTGCCAACCGGGCCAGCCCAGGTTGCGCAGCGCCTCCTCCAGTTCATCGGCGTAGGGGAGCGCCGCGCCGAGCTCGAGCAGACCCTGGATCAACGCTACGTCCGCCGCGATCGCCTTCAGACTCATCGAACCTCCTGTGAGAACGTGAGGTTCACGATGATCACGCTATTCCGGCAGATTGGGATCACTATGTCGGTTGATCCGTGGCGATCGCGGGACGAGGGGCTGGTCGGCGTGCCTGCAGGTGCCAGGACTGCCGCCGCGTGATCATGCACTGTTCGTGAGGACAAGCGGAAACCATGCGGCGGCCGCTGGCCTCCGCCGATGCGGTGCGTGATGACCTGCGCGGCTATGTGGTCGACGAGCTTCGTGCCCCGGACGCGGTGCTGATCATCGATCGCGCCCCGGCGTCCTCGTGAACGACCGGATTCGTCCAGCCGCCCGGTCCTGTTGAGGACGCTCCCGAGGTTGTTCAGAGCCAGACCCTCGCGGCGCGGTTCAGAGCAGCTGCGCCGTACCAGCGGGCCTTCCCGGGGCGGTCAGACCTGATCGGCCTGTGCGCCGTCCATGGCTGTGCCCCGTAGTCAGGGATGCGCTGCGAACCGCGCCGGCCCGGTGAGCCGGTGAGTGCGCCAACCCGGTCGGCTACTCCGAAAGAGGGGCGGACAGCCTGGTCGGTGGACCCGTGTCGTCGGGGGCCGGGTACCACGGGGCGAGCAGCCGGTCCATAAGGACGTGAAGGTGCGCGCGGAATGACTCGACGACCCCCGGCTGAGCCGCGTCCTTCATCCCCTGATCGTGGTTGAGAATTCCCGAGCCCAGGAAGCCGTGCACGCACCAGACCATGGTGCCGAGAAGGTAGTAGGTGTTGACGTCCGGCGGGACCGCGTCCCTTATCCTGCGGGCGGCGAGTTGGATCAGCGGCCGGGCGTACTGATCCTCCATGGTGGAGAAGTCGGCGGCGTCGGCCACCCAACGATGTGCCCACAGTGCGCGGTTCTGCGGGTTCGCCACGTGAAAATCGAGATAGGCGTCGACAATCTCGTGCACCGCTGACCGCGCGGAATCCGACCGGGACACGGCCGCTTCCAGCATTTCCCGTTCCGCTTCGAATGCCTGCCGCATGACCTCCTGGTAGAGAGCGCGCTTGTCTCCGGCAACCTCGGCGACAACTGCGGAACCGACGCCGAGGGCGTCACTGATCAGCTGCAATGAGGTCCCGTCATAGCCGAGTTGCCCGAACAGGCGGCTGGCGACCTCAAGGACGTGTGAGCGCGCGATCTCATCCGACACAGTTTCACGCTACGCATTGCTCGGTGAGGCAGAGCCTGTGCCAGGGCAAGAGCCCGGCACGAGAGGGCAAAGTCGACGTGGAGGCTTCCGTAACGCAAACGTGTGAGGACGTTGGCCATCGCATGGCCAGGGTTGCGCCAGACGGGCCCGGAAGATGTGTGATCCAGCGATCAACACGCCCCTATGTCAGGTGGGCCGCATCGGTGTCTTCCGGAGAACGGTCGTCCAGAAGATCGATGGGAGGCAGGGTCGCTGCCACACGAGCGGCGGTCTCACGAAGCCAGATGTGCGCCGCATCCTGGGTGTGGACGGGGTGCCACCACAGCGCCTCCTTGACGGGCACGGCCTCGAACGGGCACGGCAGAGTCCGCACCTGTGCGACCGGGCTCATGAGCCGGGCCAGGCGGCGCTGAATCAGCGCGACCCGTCGGGTTCCTGCGACGAGGCTCGGCAGGAGTTGGAAGTTCTGGACCGACACCTCCATGCGGGGTTCCAGGCCCAGCATGCTGAGCTGACGGGCGGCGGGCGCGTCGTAGGGGCGCTGGTAAACGACCCAGGGCTGTCGAGCCAGGTCGTCCATGGTGAGAGCGTCGCCGATGTCCGGATGGTCGGCGGCGACCAGGCAGACCCATTCGTCCTGGTACAGCTCGACGGTGGGGAAGCCGCTGACGATGCCGTGCGGCATGAGCAGCCCGTCCACGCCACTGAGTACGGCGTCGGTCTCCCCGGTGATCTCTTGCCCGACCTGCTCGAACACCAACCGGGACGCGGGCGCCTCGGCGTGCAGCACGCGAGCGAGCTCGGCGCCGAACACCGCGATCGCGTAGTCCGAGGCGATGATCCGGAACTCACGCCGTTCGGTGCGGGGGTCGAACTCCGCGCGGCTGGTGAACAGCCGCTCCAGCAGGGCGCACGCGGTCGTGCAGGGCACTACCAGCGCGGTCCCGAGGGGGGTCAGGTCGTAGGCGTTTCCCGTCCTGACGAGCAGGTCGTCGCCGAAGTGCCGACGCAGCCTGGCGAGCGCGGCGCTGGCGGCCGGCTGGCTGAGGCCGATCCGCTGCCCGGCCCGTGTGACGTTGCGTTCCTCCAGCAACGCCCGCAGCGCGACCAGGAGATTCAGGTCGAGGCTGGCGAGATCCATGACTCCCCATCCACTGCATCGATGGTAACCATCTAACGAATCTATTTCCCAAATTCGGCGCTCTGCCACAAGGTTAGGGCAGACTCCGAGAGGAAACCCCCGTGGAAACACAACCGCCCCATGCCGGGCCGTTCGCGGTCGGCATGTTCTCCGCCGGAGACGGTCCGGCGTTCCCCGGTCTCGTCAGGGACGATCGGGTCCTGGATCTGCGCACCGTCCCAGAGCTGTGGGCCCGGCCGGGCGAGGAGCCGACGACCCGTGCGCTGCTGGGGCGCTGGGACACCGCGCTGCCGCTGCTCCACGCTGCCGCCGATTCCCTGAACGATGAACACGGCGAGCGGCTCTCCCTGCCCGCGCTACGCGTCCACGCCCCCGTCGAACCTCGGCAGATCCTCCAGTCCGGCGCCAACTACCGCACCCACGTCATCGACTTGGCGCTGGCGCACGAGCCGGCGGATGGACGGCCCGCCGAGCGGGTACGGGCGGAGACGGCCGCGATGATGGACCGCCGCGCCGCCGAGGATCTGCCGTACATGTTCATCGGCCTGCCGTCCTCGATCACCGGTCCCTATGACGATGTGGTGATCCCCAACTGGTGCGCCAAGCCGGACTGGGAGCTGGAGCTGGCCGCGGTGATCGGGCGCCCCGCCCACAGGGTGCCTGCGGACCGGGCGCTGGAGCACGTGGCGGCCTACACGATCGCCAACGATCTGACGGCTCGCGAAGCGGTGTTCCGCCGGGACATGCCGGAGATCGGCACCGACTGGCTGCGGGCGAAGAACCCGCCGACGTTCACCCCGCTCGGCCCATACCTCGTTCCCTCGGCGTTCGTGGGTGACCCCGGCGACCTGCGGATCACGCTGCAGCTCAACGGCGAGGTCATGCAGGACGAGTCCACCAAGGACATGATCTTCGATGTGGCGCGGCTGGTGGCGTACGCGTCGCAGACCGTGCGGTTGCTGCCCGGCGACCTGGTACTGACCGGCAGCCCGGCCGGCAACGGCATGCACTGGGGGCGGCTGCTGCGGCCCGGCGACGTCATGGAGGGCGCGATCACGGGGCTGGGCGTCCAGCGCAACCAGTGCGTGGCGGAGGGCGCATGATGCTCGATCGCACGGACCCGGAGGGTGCCATCGCCGAGGCCGCAGCCAGGTACTCCAACTGGGGGCGCTGGGGCGACGACGACGTCCTTGGCACGGTGAACTTCATCGACGAGGCGAAGCGGCGCGAAGGCGCTGCGCTCGTTCGGCGCGGCGTGTCGTTCTCGCTATCGCAGCGCTTCGACATGGACGGCCCGCAGAAGGGCTGGCGCCGCCGTACCAACCCGGTGCACACCATGCTCGACACCGGGGTGGACGCGGCGCTCGGCAACCAGGGCTTCCCGCATGGCATCGGCGGCGCGGACGACGTCGTCGCGATGCCCCTGCAGTGCTCCACGCAGTGGGACGGCCTCGGCCACATCTTCGACCACGGTATGGCGTGGAACGGGCGTTCGGCGGAGAAGGTCGTCACGTCCGAGGGCGACCTGGTCACCGGAATCGAGCACATGGCGGCGCCGGTCGCCGGGCGCGGCGTCCTTCTGGATGTGGGGCGCGTCGCGGGTGAGGACGGCGAGCTGCGCGATGGCTTCGCCATCACCGAGGAACATCTCCAAGCGGCCATCGACGCGCACGGCGTGACGGTCGGACGCGGCGACATCGTGTGCGTCCGCACCGGGCAGTTGACACGGGCTCGCCGGAACGGGTGGGGAGACTACGCGGGCGGTCCCGCGCCGGGCCTGTCGTTCACCACGGCCGGCTGGCTGCACCGCACCGAGATCGCCGCCATCGCCACCGACACGTGGGGGTTCGAGGTGCGGCCGAACGAGTTCGACGACGCGTTCCAGCCGCTGCACCAGGTCGCGATCCCCAACATGGGCCTGCTCATCGGCGAGCTGTGGGACCTGGACGCCCTCGCCGTTCACTGCGAGGCCGACGGCGTTCATGAGTTCTGGCTGACGGCCGGGCCGATCCCGGTCACCGGCGCGGTCGGCGCCCCCGTCAATCCCATCGCGGTGAAGTGAGGTCGGCATGGCAGCTGTAGGCAACGTCCTGATCGTCGGGGGCGGCACGGCCGGGTCGGCGCTGGCGATCCTCCTGGCGCGGGGCGGCGTCGCGGTGGACATCGCGGAGATCATGCCGGACGCCACCGCGCTCGGCTCGGGGATCACGCTGCAGGGCAACGCGCTGCGGGTCCTGCGCGACCTCGGCGTGTGGGAGCGGGTCAGCGCGTCCGGGTACGCATTCGACGTGCTGGGGCTGCGAGCGTCAGACGGGACGCTGATCGCGGAGATCCCCGATACGCGAACCGGTGGCCCGGACCTGCCGGCGACACTCGGCATGAACCGGCCCGAGCTGGCCGCGGTGCTCGCGGAGGCGGTGCGGGACGCGGGCGCGACCGCTCGGTTCGGACTGACCGTCACCGAGCTCGACGACTCCGGCGACCGGGTCACCGCGCACCTGTCCGACGGATCGACCAGCACGTACGACCTGGTCGTGGGCGCGGACGGCATCCGATCCGCGGTGCGGAGGCTGATCGGGATCGACGCGTCGCCGGTGCCGACGGGGATGGGCATCTGGCGGATCCATACGCGCCGTCCCAGGGACGTCGAGCGCACCGACCTGATCTACGGTGGGCCGTGCTTCATCGCCGGGTACTGCCCGACCGGCCCCGACACGATGTACGCCTACCTGGTGGAGAAGGCGCGGCCCCGCGAGTCGGTCGCGGACGCCGACAAGCCGTCGCACATGCGCGCGCTCGCCGAGGGGTACGGCGGCGCCTGGGACGAGGTCCGCGCCGACATCACCGACCCGGACCGGATCAACTACACCTGGTTCGAGTCGCTGCTGGTCGACCGGCCGTGGAACCGAGGCCGGACCGTCCTGATAGGGGATGCCGCGCACGCATGCCCGCCGACGCTCGCGCAAGGCGCGGCGCAGTGCCTTGAGGACGCCGCCGTCCTCGCCGAACTGCTCCTGGGCGCCGACCGGCTGGACCAATCGCTGTTCGACGCGTTCATGGACCGGCGGTACGAGCGCGCGAAGGCGGTCGTCGAGGCGTCGGTGCAGCTCGGCGCATGGCAGCTGAACCCGTCCCCCGACGCCGATGTCCGCGGCCTGATGGGCCGTATCAGCGCGATCGTGACGGAGCGGCCGTGAGCACCCCCACCGTCGACGTGCACGCGCACGTGCTGCTGCCACAGATCGAGGAGACCGTCGTCGGCGCACCCGGCAACGCCGAGCACCGAGAGCTGGACGCCCGCCGCAACGGCCCGGCGTCGGTGCAGGCCAGCGGCAAGATGATCGGTGAGCGGATCGAGCGGCTGACGCGGGTCGAGGCACGCCTTGCGGACATGGACGCCGCCGGGGTGGACGTACAGATCGTCAGCCCGTCGCCCTCGCACTACCACTACTGGGCTGCACCCGACCTGGCACGGACCGTCTACCGGATGGCCGGCGAGGCCACCGCCGAGCACTGCGCCAAGGCCCCGGGCCGGCTGCACGGGCTCGGGCTCGTCCCACTCCAGCATCCGGACCTCGCCGTCGAGGCTCTCGACCACGCGCTGTCGCTCGGGCTGAAGGGCGTCGAGATCTCCTCCCACGCACCCGGCCGCGAGCTCTCGGACCCGGAACTGGAGCCGCTGTGGGCGCGGGCCGCCGCGTCCGGCGCGGTGGTGTTCCTGCACCCGTTCGGCTGCACGCTGGACGAGCGGCTCGACCGGTACTACCTGTCCAACATCGTCGGGCAGCCGGCCGAGAACGCCGTCGCGCTCTCCCACCTGATCTTCTCCGGCGTCCTGGACCGGCACCCCGGCCTGAAGATCGTCGCGGCGCACGGCGGTGGCTACCTGCCGACCTGCCTCGGCCGCGCCGACCACGGCTGGCAGGTGCGCTCCGAGTCCCGCACCTGCGCAGAACCGCCGAGCCGCTACATGCGGCGGATCTGGTTCGACTCCCTCGTCTACGACCCGGGCGCGCTACGCGGGCTGATCAGCGCGGCGGGCGCGTCCCAGATCGTCCTGGGCTCGGACCACCCCTTCGACATGGGCGTGGACGACCCGCTCGACCGGCTGCGCGCCGCCCTGCCGCCCGGCGACGAACTGGACGCCGTGCGCGGCGGCAACGCCGCCACCCTCTTCGACCTCAAGGAGCAGTGATGCCCGACCGTCTCATCACCCATCTGCGCCATGTGGACCTCGCCGTCCCCGACTACGACCGGCAGCGCGAGTTCTACGCCGGTGTCTGGGGCCTCACCGAGGTCGCCGGCGACACCGGCATCTCCTTCCTGGCGGCGGAGGGTTCGCCCGAGCAGTACGTCGTCCGGCTGCGCAGGGCGGACGAGAAGCGTCTCGACCTGGTGTCGTTCGGCGCCGCGTCCCCAGCCGACGTCGACGCGCTCACCGAACGGCTCGGCACGGCCGGCGTCACGATCGTCGCGGAGCCCGGCAGGCTGGCCACACCCGGCGGCGGCTACGGGGTCCGGTTCTTCGACCTCGACGGCCGAACCGTCGAGGTATCGGCGGCCGTCGCCGTCCGCGAGCACCGCAGGCTGGAGGAGCGGGAGGCGGTCCCCGTCCGGCTGTCGCACGTCGTGCTCAACGCCCCCGACCTGGACGCCACCCGCGCCTGGTACGAGACGCACCTGGACTTCGCGCTCAGCGACACCCTGACCTCCCCGCACATGGGCAAGGTGATGCACTTCATGCGCTGCAACCCGCAGCACCACAGCATGGCGATCGCGAAAGGACCGCACACGTCGCTGCACCACGTGTCGTTCGAGATGCGGGGTCTGGACGAGTACATGTTCGGCACCGGCCGGCTGCTGCGCGCGGGTGTCCGCATGATCTGGGGACCGGGACGTCACAAGGCCGGCGACAACACGTTCTCCTACTTCCTGGACCCGCACGGCAACACCATCGAGTACACCACCGAGCTGGAGAGCCTGGACGAGGACGCCTGGCATCCGCACCTGTACGACTTCTCCGACCCCGACGTCACCGATCAGTGGGGCACCGCGAACCCGATGAACGAGCTGGTCGCCAAGGAGTCGTTCAACGACCCCGACCGCGGCGTCTTCGTCGCCCCGCCCGTCTGATCCGCAAGGAGCCCCATGCGTCTCGCCACGTACCTGCACCGGGGCGCCCGCCGCTGCGGCACCGTCGAGGGCGACGACCGGATCCTGCCGTTCCCGGACGGTACCGCCCTTCTCGACGTCGTCGCCTCCGGTTCAGTGCCGGAGACCGGCCCGGCGATCCCGCTCGCGGACGTGCGGCTCCTGCCGCCGCTCGAACCGCCGTCCGTGCGGGACTTCGTCGCGTTCGAGGAGCACGTCGAAGGCGTCCGGAAGGCCGTGGACGGTCTGTCCGGCGTCCCGGACGCCTGGTACGACGCGCCGACCTTCTACTTCTCCAACCCGCACGCCATGGTCGGCGCGCACGACGAGGTGCCGCTGCCGCCCGGGTGCCACGACCTCGACTTCGAGCTGGAGGTCGCCGCGGTCATCGGGCGTGCGGGCGCCGACCTGTCCCCCGAGCAGGCCCGCGCCCACATCTTCGGCTACACGATCTTCAACGACTGGTCGGCGCGCGACCTGCAGTCACGGGAGATGCGGGTCGGCCTCGGCCCGTGCAAGGGCAAGGACTTCGCCACAACGCTCGGGCCCTGGCTCGTCACCGCCGACGAGTTGGAGCCCTACCGCGACGCGGACGGCTTCCTGCGGCTCGTGCTGACCGCCGAGGTCAACGGCAAGGTCGTCGGGCGGGACCTGCTGTCGAACATGGGCTGGCCGTTCGAGGACCTCGTCGCCTACGCCTCACGCGGCGCCCGGCTGCGGCCCGGCGACGTCCTCGGCTCGGGGACCTGCGGCAACGGCGGCTGCCTCGCCGAACTATGGGGCCTTGCCGCTGGGCAGACCCCGCCGCCGCTCACGCCCGGCGACACCGTCACGCTGACCGTCGAAGGGATCGGCACCGTCTCCAACACGATCGTCCCGGGAGTCGCTCCGGTGCCGATCCCGCGCGCCCGCAAACGCACGCGGGAACGTCCGTGAAGCGGGTCGCCGGCAAGGTCGTCGTGGTCACCGGCGCCGCGCGGGGCCAAGGCGATGATCGTCGGGAAGTCGGAGAACGACCGGCCGGTCGCACCCGGTCCGCCGTTGAACCCACGCGCGCCCGCACACCGCACGCCAGTTCAGGACCACGAAGTCGCCCGGCGCCACCTCGGTCACACCATCGCCCACCGACTCCACGACCCCGGCGGCCTCGTGCCCGAGCAGGAACGGGAACTCGTCGTTGATCCCGCCCTCGCGGTTCGACCGGCCTGGTCCGCGACATCCCCCTTGGGTGTGATCGAGAGGCTTTGGGAGGTCTAGTCGTCCGAGGGGAGTACGAGCTTCTGCAAGGAGTTTCGTAGGTGCTCGGCGGTCTTCGGGGTGAGAGGTTCCAGGAACTCGCGCTCGGCTTTGTCGTTTGCGTCGATGGCCAGGCGAAGGGTGGCGCGGCCGGCGTCGGTCAGTTCGACTACGTTGCGGCGGCGGTCTTCCGCGTGCGGGTGACGTGACACCAGGCCCTTGCCCTCCAGGGCGTCCAGCATCGCGACCATCGTGGTGCGGTCGATGCCGAGCCGGTGCGCCGCCTGTTGCTGGGACGCCGGTTCACGGCCCGCGAGGGTGAGCAGGACGCCCAGTTCGCGCCCGTCGATGCCGAACGGCTTCACCGCGTTCGCGGTCAGCTCGGCCATCCGAAGATGCGCATGCTTGAGCAGGTAGACGAGGTTCCTGCTCAGCTCGGGGCCCGGCCCATCACTGCTAGACACGGAGAGATTCTATCGATAACCTGATCGTCAGTAACACTGATAATCAGCAAGACGACAGGAAGCGGTGAGGACAATGATCCTGGTCACCGGAGGTATGGGATTCATCGGCTCACACACCGTGCGGGCGCTGCTCGACCTCGGCGAGAGCTGCGTGCTGGTCCAGCGCCGGACGGGCGAGCTTCCGGCGGATCTCGCAGGCGGGCGGTCGCTTGCGGAACAGGCCGACATCACCGACCTGAGCGCATTGCTCGACGTCGGCGAGCGTCACGACATCACCGGCATCGTGCACCTCGCGGGCTCGATGCCCTGGCCGCCTGATTCCGAGCAGCCCGTTGAGGCGGCGCGAAAGGCCCTGGACGGTCTTTTCAACGTCCTGCAGGCGGCCCAGGACTGGGGTGTGGACCGGGTGGGCGTCGCGAGCACGATCGGTGTCTACGGCGGTGTCGCCGCCGAGGGGCCGCTCGGGGCCGGCGAGGGCCCGCTCAGTGAGGACATGCCGTTGTCGATGACCTCAGCCCACCTGATCCCAACCTTCAAGAAAATCGGTGAGCTGCTCAACGCTCACCTGGCCGACGCCGCCGCCATCGATGTCGTCAACTACCGCATCTCCGGCACCTGGGGTCCGCGAGACCCCCATGGCGCGTTGTTCTTCGCGGCTCCCGAGCTCGTCCATGCCGCCGTCCGCGGAACCGAGCCGGATCTGTCCACGCTCGCCGGGCCCGCGCACGCGGAAGATTCGATCGACCTGTGCTACGTGAAGGACACCGCCCGGGCGATCGCGCTCCTCCAGCTCGCGGACCGGCTCGACCACCGCACCTACAACGTCGCGTCCGGACGCGCGACCACCAACGCCGAGATCATCGCCGCGATCAAGCAGGTGGTGCCGGACGCCCGGGTCGAGCTGCCCACCGGAGGGGACGCCCGCCAGAACTACCTCGACATCACCCGGCTCCAAGACGACACCGGCTACAAGCCCGAATACGACACCGAACGCGCGGTCGCCGACTACATCGCCTGGCTGCGCGCGGGCAACGAGCACTGAGCAGCATCCGGGCGCCGTGGTGTGCGCAATGGCCACAGCGGTCCGCCGAATCGCGGCAGAAGACCGCGAAGACCGGGTCGGTGTCACCACGTTTTCGGGTACTCGGCGGCGAGCTGGTCGGCGGTGGACCAGTGCGTCGTAGTCAGCCCCCGGAGTGGCCGGTTCGTGGCAAAGTGGCGGGATGTCTGGCGCGCGGTATGGGATGGATGCGCCCTACGGGTTCGGCTTCGTGGGCTTGGTCGTGCTGGGGTTCTGGGTGACCGGGCTGGTGATGGCGGTCACCGCCGATCTGGCTGCCGCGCTGCCCGCGCTGGTCTCCGGCACCCTGCTGGCGGGATGCCTGGCCCTGAGCCTGCACGCCACGCTGCGCGGCAAGTTCCTGGTCTGGCGGGACGTGCTGGACGAACTGGACCTGCGTGGCGACGAACGGCTGCTCGACCTCGGCTGCGGACGCGGCGCCGTCCTGTTGGCCGCCGCCCGGCACCTCCCACAGGGCCGGGCGGTCGGCGTGGACCTGTGGCGCGGACGGGACCAGTCCGGCAACACCCCGGCGGCGACCCTGCGCAACGCCCGCGCCGAAGGCGTCGCCGACCGCGTCCACGTGCAAGGGGGTGACCTGCGCAGACTCCCGTACGCGGAGGCAAGCTTCGACCTGGTCGTGTCCAGCCTGACGGTGCACACCATCTTCGGCGCGGACGCCCGCGCCCAAGCGGTCGGCGAGGCGTACCGGGTGCTGCGGCCGGGCGGCCGCCTGCTGATCGCCGACCTGGCGCGGACCCCCGCGAGTACGCTGCGGTGCTGGCCGGGCTGAACGCCCAGGACATCCGCGTGCGCGGCCTCGGCTGGCGCGCGTGGTGGGGCAGTCCGTGGGTCCCGACCCGCCTGCTCACCGCCCGCAAACCGGCCACCCCCTGAACACACCTACCGGCATGAACGCTCATCGCCGTGCCGGCCGTGCGGACGTTCGTCCAGTAGTGGGGCATGCGAGATCCAGAACGGTGGCGATGCGGTCCAGCGTGCTCATCGGTGGGGTGTAGGGCAGGCGCAGGTGGTGGGAGTGGGTCGCGTCGGCCGCGAATGACGGCCCCGGGGAGAGTTCGAGTCCGTGGGCGCGGGCGCGCGTCGTGACGAGATCGGCCCGCATGGTGGTCAGGCGCAACCAGAGCGCGAGCCCTCCGGGAGGAACCGTGAACCGCCAGCGGTCGTCTCCGGCCAGCAGCCCGCTCAGGTGGTCGCGCTGCCGTCGCAGGACGGCCCGCCGGTCGCGCAGCAGCGGTTCCAGGTCGCGCAGGAGTTCGATGGCGACCAGTTGCTGGGTCGGCGCCGCCGACAGCGGTTCGCACAGGGGATGGTGAGCCAGCACGCCGACGAGCGCGGCGGGCCCGCGGATCCAGCCGACCCGCAGGCCGGCCCAGATCGTTTTGGCCGCCGACCCGATGAGGATGGAGCCGGGTATCCGCTGAACCGGTGCGGGGGTGTCGCGCAGGTCGAGGTCGCGCATGGTCTCGTCGACCACCACGGTCACGCGATGCCGTTCGGCCAGCCGGGCCACGGTCCGCCGGGCGGCTTTCGGCATGAGCGCGCCGGTCGGGTTCTGGAAATCGGGGACGAGGTAGGCCATCCCGCCTGTGGCGGTCCGCAATGCGTCGTCGAGCTGGTCAAGGTCCCAGCCGTCCGCGGTCACCCGGCAGCCGACCAGGCGCGTGCCGATGGTCCGGAAGCCGGCCAGCAGATCGAAATAGGTGGGGATCTCCACGGCCACGGCCCGGGGACGCAGATGCGTCGACAGCAGCGCCAGAGCCGAGCGCGTACCCGAGGTGATCAGTATCTGTTCGGGACGCGTGGCGAGCCGCTCCCGCGTGTAGCGGTCCGCGATCAGTGATCGCAGCTCAGGTAGCCCCGGACCGGTCTCCCCGCTTTCGGCCAGGACCGGTCCGGAACGCTCGGCCGCTCTCAGCACGGCCCGCTGATAGAGCGCGTGCGGTGCCGCCGGAACCGCCCTGCGGAGGTCGATGGCGCCGTCCTCGCCAAGGGCCGAGGACGGCGCGATGCGGGCCGTGGCCTCCGGCGGAAGCCGCAACGTGCTCGCGCTGCCGCGGCGGGTGTCGACCCATCCCTCGTCACGCAGGATGCCCAGCGCCGCGATCACCGTGCCGCGGCTGACGCCGAGTGCCGCGGCGGCACGCCGTTCGGCGGGCAGCCGGGAGCCGACCCGCAACCGTCCGTCCAGAGTCGCGTCGCCGATCGCGTCGGCCAGCGCTCGCGCCAGGCCGGCATCCGGTCTGCGCCATGCGCCCAGCGCGGCGGCCAACTGCTTGTCCGTGATGTGCACTAGTCCAGTTTGCCGGTATTGGACCAGTCTTCTGCGTCCTGCTCTGGATACCGTCCACCTGGAACCACGGAAATCGGAGCCCTCCCATGCATCCACGCCTCGCCGCCGATCTCGCAGAACTGCCGGCACTGCTGGAGGCGACTCGCCTGCAGGCGACCGAGATACTCGGTCGTCTTGACGAGCAGCCGGTCGTCCCGCCGCTGCGCTTGCCCGCCCCGGAACCGCTCCCCGAGGAGGGAGCCGGGCTGGCAGGGGCGCTTGCGGAGTTCACCCGCACGTGGGCCCCGCTGTTCTCGGCGAGCCCGGGTCCCCGCTACCTGGGCTTCGTCACCGGTGGCGTCACGCCGGCCGCGTTGGCGGGCGACTGGTTGACCGCGGCCGCCGACCAGAACCCCGCCTCGGCGCTCGATGGCGCGGCACCCGAACTCGAACGCCGGACGGTCGACTGGCTGCGCGACCTGTTCGGCCTCGGCGCCGCACATCAGGGGACGTTCGTCAGCGGTGCGACCATGTCCAACACGGTGGGCCTGGCCATCGCCCGCGAGTGGCTCGGCGATCGCGCGGGCGTCAGCGTGGCAGAAGAGGGCGCCGCGGCATTGGGGCGAGTCACCGTCCTGTCGGGCAGCCCGCATTCGAGCATCGCCAAGGGCCTGTCCATGCTCGGCCTGGGCCGCAGCGCGCTGGTCCCCGTGCCGGTCGTCCAGGGCCGAGAGGCGGTCGACCTCGTAGCCTTGGAGCAGGCATTGACGCAGGTGGACGGCCCCTGCGTCGTGGTCGCCAACGCGGGCACGGTCAACACCGTGGACTTCGACGATCTCCGCGCCATCACCGCGTTGCGGGAGCGCCACGACTTCTGGCTGCACGTCGACGCCGCCTTCGGAGGCTTCGCGGCGCTGTCGCCGGACCACGCGGCCCTGGTCGCCGGACTCGACGCCGCCGACTCCATCTGCATCGACCTTCACAAATGGCTGAACGTCCCCTACGACAGCGCCGTGCAGTTCACCCGCCGCCCGGATCTCCAGGTGCGGGTGTTTCAGAACGCCGCCGCCTATCTCGGTCCGCTCGGCGACACGCCCGACCACGTCCACCTCACGCCGGAGAATTCTCGGCGCCTGCGTGCCCTCGCCGCCTGGTTCACACTGCGCGCCTACGGACGGGACGGGCACCGCCAGATCGTCCAGCAGAACATCACCTGCGCACGCGCCCTGGGCCAGGCGATCAAGACGATCCCCGGACTGCGCCTGCTGGCACCGGTTCGCCTGAACGTCGTCTGCTTCACCCTGGCCGCGGACCCCACCGCCGAGCGACTCGCCGATCTCGCCGCTGAACTGGCGAAGGAGGCCTTCCTCACCCCGACCACCTACGCGGGGGTCCCCGCACTTCGAGCCGCCTTCAGCAATTGGCGCACAACCCGAACCGACGTCGACCGGATCACCGAGGCCCTGAAGCGCTGCCTCGACAGTCCGTCATAGGAGCCGCGCACGACGGGCCGAGCCGGCCCCGCATCATTGTGCCTGCCGAAAAATTACGTCCGTGCAGGTGAGAAGCACAGGGCGGCGGGCTCCGACGCGGGGCTCGGTCAGTCTCAGCGCCAGCGCCGCTGCACGCGGTCCCCTGGCGCACGTCCGCCCGGCAGACAATCGCATCAGCTGACCTCCGAAAATCTCTGCCAGTCGAGATAGATTTTCGCGGCGGGTTGGGGTACTGTTCCTGTCATCGACGAGGAACAAGTCCAGCAGACGCGGCAGAGGACGAACTGCCCGTACAGATGGATGACGCGGGCCGGGCGTGCCGGGGTCACAGCAGTGGAAGGGACTCCGGCAGCCGGCCACGCAGGAGGCGGCCAACGGGCCGCCGGCAGTACGAACGCAAGTGTCAACAACACAAGTAGTGCAGGCAGGGAAGACACGGAAGGAGGGTCTCGGCACCATCGGGATCGCCCGCCAGCGGCTCCAGTCACGTCGCGCGGGTACCGCAGCCCCACAGATTGGACGGTGGTCTACGGTCACGCATCCGCGATCCCCGCGCCCCCGCCTCTGGCGGTCGGCGTGGACAAGGACCGGCCACAGCGCCGGATAGATGGTGTTGTACCTCATGGCCCCGGCGCCGCCCTTTGGCGCCGGGGCCCGTCGTTTTCCCTGAGCGCATCCTGCACCTGCACCCCAGCGACAGTACGGAAGGTTTTGTGAGAGCACCTCAGCCGGTTCGATCCGGCACCCACCCAGCGCACCACGACCCGCATTCCGCCCAGCC